>VGSO01000053.1 GCA_016874945.1 Deltaproteobacteria bacterium | reverse complement strand
ACCAGGGGGAACAGGTGAAACTGGACGTCCAAACTGCTCACTTAAGCGTCAAAGACACCCTGGACCGCATCCGGGTCACGGAAAAGGCGGTGGTCCAGGGGGAAGAAAACCTGCGCCTCAACGAAGAGCGCTATAAAGAGCAGGTGGGCACCGCCACCGACGTCATTGACGCCCAGACCCTGCTCACCCGGACCCGGGTCAACTTCGTCACCGCCACCTACGACCATCAGATGGCCAAGGCCCAGCTCCTGTGGGCCATGGGCGCCATCAACGAACTCTTACCCGAGGGCAAGAATGCTCCGTAAACCTTCGGTGCGCATCGGGCTTATCTTGCTGGTCTTGCTCATGGCCGGGGCCGGGGCCGCGTACTGGTATTATCTCAAAATTTTCGTGGGCACCGACGACGCCTACGTCAGCGGCCACGTGGGGGTGATCTCCCCCCGGGTGCCGGGCCGGGTGGTGGAAGTCCTGGTGGACAACAATCACCATGTCCAGCCCGGGCAGACGCTTTTGACCTTGGACCCGGCGGATTATCAGGTGGCGGTGGCCCAGGCCGAAGCCAACCTGAACCGCCTGCGCCAGGATATGAACACCCGGTACGTCAAGGTGGCCACGGCCCAGGCCAAAGTGGAGGAGGCCCAGGCCAATTTCCACGAGGCCGGCCTTGACAAAAAACGCTATACCAGCCTCTTCGAGAGGCGCACCATCCCCCGCCAGACCCTGGACCGGGTGGAGACCCGCCACCGGGTGACCCGGGCCCTGGTGGAACAGGCCCAAAAGGAGCAGCAGGAAGCCCTGGCGGCCATCGGCGGCTCCATCAATATCCCCCTGGAAGCGCAGCCGGCCATCAAAGAAGCCAAGGCCCAACTGGAGCAGGCCCGCCTCAACCTGGAATACGCCAAGGTCAAGGCCCAATTCGCCGGCTATGTCACCCGGCGCCAGGTCCAGCCCGGCAACTATGTCCGCCCCGGGCAGCCCCTCATGACCCTGGTGCCCCTGGAATACCGGGAATTGTGGATTGAAGCCAATTATAAGGAAACCCAGCTTACCCACGTGTACCTGGGCCAGCCCGCCGAGGTCACCGTGGACGCCTATCCCGGAGTGAAATTCCCGGGCCGGGTGGACTCCATCATGGCCGGCACCGGCGCCGCCTTCAGCCTGCTGCCGCCGGAAAACGCCACCGGCAACTGGGTCAAGGTGGTGCAGCGCGTTCCGGTGAAGATCGTGCTCCTGCCTCCATTCCCGGAAAATATGCCCCTGCGCCTGGGGATGTCCGTTTACGCCACCATCGACACCCGCACCCGCACCGGCCCCCGGCTGCTGGCGGGGAGATGAGGATGGAAGTGTTTAGTTGAGGGGAGGACCGGGGGACAGGCAGGTGCACAGCCACCAGCCGCCAGCCGTCAGTATAATAACTTATTCGATTAGTTTCTTTTCCTGACTCCTGGCTGCTGGCTGCTGACAGCCCGAACCGTCTTTACCCTCGCTCCCGTAAGTCTTTGGAATAATGCCAGAAAACAACGAATCCCCCCCGGTCAACAAGTGGCTCATCACCATCGCGGTGATGGCCGGGACCTTCATGGAGATCATTGACACCACGGTGGTGAACGTGGCTCTCCCCCACATGGCCGGGAGCCTGGCCGCGGGGGTGGACGAAGTTACCTGGGTCCTCACTTCGTACCTGGTTTCCAACGCCATCGTGCTCCCCATCACCGGCTGGCTGTCGGCCCTTTTCGGCCGCAAGCGCTTCCTGCTTATTTGCCTGGGGCTGTTCACCTTCACTTCCTTGCTGTGCGGCTCCGCGCCCAACCTGGAAACCCTCATCTTTTTCCGGGTCTTTCAGGGGGTCGGGGGTGGGGCCTTGCAGCCCATCTCCCAGGCCATCCTGCTGGAAACCTTTCCCGTGCGGGAACGGGGCATGGCCATGGCCATCTGGGGCCTGGGGGTGGTCATCGCGCCCATCGTGGGTCCGGTGCTGGGTGGCTGGATCACCGATAACCTCACCTGGCGCTGGGCCTTTTACATCAACCTCCCTGTGGGCCTGGTGTCCCTGCTGATGACCGCGCTCTTCATCTATGACCCCCCGTACATCAAGAGTCAGCGGGCCGGGCGCGTCGATTATTGGGGCCTCATTCTCCTCATCCTCTGCCTGGGAACCCTCCAGGTGGTTTTGGACAAGGGCGAACGGGAAGACTGGTTTGCCTCGGCCTTCATCCTCCGGCTGGCTCTAATCTCCGTGGGGACCTTCATCCTGCTCCTTTACCGGGAACTGAAAACCGAGCACCCGGTGGTGGACCTGCGCCTCTTCACCGAGCGTAACTACGCCGCCGGGGTCACCATCATGTTTTTTTTCGGGTTCGTGCTCTACGGCACCATCATGCTGCTGCCCCTGTTTCTCCAGGTGCTCATGGGTTATGACGCCACCCTGGCGGGCACCTCATTGGCCTGGGGGGGCGTGGGCTCATTGATTATCATGCCCGTGGTGGGGCGCCTCACCACCGTGGTGGACAGCCGCTGGTTGGTGGCCGGGGGCCTGCTCATCAACACCTTGTCGGTTTATCTCATGAGCCTGTTCAACACCCAGATCGACTTCGCCACCGCCACCTGGCCCCGGTTCATCCAGGGCTTCGGCCTGGGGATGACCTTCGTGTCCCTCACCACCCTCACCATGTCCCGCATCCCCCAGGAAAAGATGGGCAACGCCACCGGCATCTTTAACCTCATGCGCAACCTGGGGGGCAGCTTCGGCATCGCCGCGGCCACCACGCTGCTGGCCCGGCGGGGCCAGTTCCACCAGAGCCGCCTGGTGGAGCGCCTCCATCCCCTGTCCGGGCCGTTCAACGAATGGAGCGAACGGGTGGGAGAAGTCCTGCCGGGAATGGGTCCCGACTGGCAGTGGTGGGACAGCCCCGTACCCCTAGCAGGGCTGTATCACGAGGTGCAGCGCCAGGCCCAGATGCTGGCCTTTTGTGACGATTACCGGTTTTTTACCGTCCTGTTTCTGTTGTTGATCCCCCTGGTGCTCCTGATGCGCCGCCTTCCGGCGCATAAGTGACGGTTTTCGGTCTTCGGTCTTCGGTTTTAGGTTAATATTTTCGCCCACAACTGGCCCCGCCGAATTTGGTGGGGCGGGCCTCCGTGCCAAAGCTGGCTAATCTAGAAAAAAATTGGCCTCAAGCCGATGGCTGAAAGCTTATAAAAATGTTACGTTTGCATACCCTAAGAAACGGGAATTATACTTGATTCCCTTTCAAATGCAACAAATACAATTTGTAACTTATTGGTATTCCAGGTTTTCCTAACCGAAAACCGAAAACGCTATTACTAGGCGTTGCGGTAAAGCAACACTTCCCGATTGGATAAACCCTTGCGCCGTCTGAACCTGATCCTCCTGGCCATTGCCTGCATCTTTCTAGTCTGGATCCTGCACGAAGTGGGCTGGACCGTCCTGTGGAGCCACTTGCGCCAGGTGGGGTGGTATTGGCCGCTATTGATGCTGCCTTATGGTTTGGTCAACTGGCTGGAGTCGGTATCCTGGAAGTTAATGCTTTTGTTTGGGAAAGACAGCCCTTCCCTGACCCGTCTCTTCTGGCTGCGGCTGGGGGGCGAAGCCCTGAACCAGCTTACTCCCACCGCGTCCCTGGGGGGGGAGCCTTTCAAGGCCGCCCGCCTCCATGCCGACGGCGTTCCCTGGGAGACGGCCACCGCCTCGGTGGTGATTCACAAAGGCATCCTGGTGCTCAGTCTGGCCCTTTATATTCTCTTGGGGATAGCCCTGGCGCCCTTCTATCTTCCCGCCCTGGGCGGGCACCTGTGGCTCCTGGGTCTGGCGACCCTGGGGCTCACCGCCGTGGGGCTGGCGTTCGTCATCGCCCAGCGCCGCAATCCCTGCGGTTCCGGCTTAAAGCTCCTGGACCGCCTGGGCTACTGTCCCTCCGCCTTAAAGGACCGGGAAGAGAAACTCAATGGCCTGGATAGCCAATTGTCCTTTTTCTACCGGGAACACCGGGTTAAAGCGGTCCTGGCCATTATCCTCTTTTTTTTGAGTTGGATCCTCCATGCCGTGGAGGTGTGGGTGATGTTCTGGCTGGTGGGCTACCCCGTGAGTTGGGGCATGGCCCTATGCCTGGACGCCCTGGCCATGCTCTTCACCGCCCTGGGATTCTTCATCCCGGCCGCCGTGGGCATCCAGGAGGGAGGCAATATCCTCCTGGCCCTGGGCTTCAACCTGGGGCTCCCCCTGGGCGTGGCCTTCAGCATCCTGCGCCGCCTCCGGGAGGCCTTCTGGCTGTCCCTGGGTCTCATCGTCGTGGGGCGGGAAAAATAACCCTCTGTTTTCGGTTTCCGGTTTTCGGTTTTCGGTGTTGAATCAAATGGTGAAATGTTAAGGATACCACCAAGTTAACTTAACTTAATTTCTCACTAATTGAATTCGCTTGCATTTATCTAAAACCGAAAACCGAAGACCGAAAACCGAAAACCGTCTTTTAGGGAGGGGAAAATGATTGACAACTGGGAAGTTATCTTCAGACTGATTTTTGCCGCGGCTTTGGGGGCCTGCGTCGGTCTGGAGCGGGAGTTTCACGGCCGCCCCGCGGGGCTCCGGACTTATCTCATCCTCTGCCTGGGCTCGGCCCTGCTCATGGTGATCTCGGAAAACCTGTTCTTCAAAATCCACGAGAAATATCCCCAAATCGCCATGTCCTTCGATCCCAGCCGCATCGCGGCCCAGGCCATTACCGGCATCGGGTTTCTGGGGGCCGGGGTGATCATCCGCTACAAGGACAGCATCCGGGGTCTGACCACCGCGGCCTGTGTCTGGGCCGTAGCCGCGGTGGGATTGACCGCGGGCGCCGGGTTTTATCTCTTCGCGAGCGTGGTTACCGCTCTTACCATATTCTCCCTTTTGGGGCTCAAGGTCCTGGAGCGGCGGATGCGCAAAGACTGGTATCAGGAAGTGGAAGTGGTGACCGAGGACCAGCCGGGAATCATCCCCCGGATTCAGGAAATCCTGGAAAAGCATCACTACCACGTGGTCAATATAGGTTTAAAGAGAGACCTGCAAAATCAAGAGGTGACCGCCAATTTTTCCATGGTGCATCGCACGGTGCGCCCGAACCGCGCCGTGCTGGAGGAAGTCTTTGACCTCATGGGAGTAAAACGGTTGGGAATCCAGTAAAAAATGAGGCTTTCAGGACGGCGGGGTGGACCACTCCGCGGCCATGGTGGTTTTGGCGTCCAGGTTGATGACGCCCCCCCATCCGCTGCCGTAGTAAGGGATAATGGCCGGCAGCAGCATGGGCTTCAACGGAATATTCTTAAGCTCCACCCACAGCTTGGGCGGGTTGGAGGACGCATCCCATTGGTAGAAAAAATTCGTGCCGCTGGCCAGGACCAGCGGATTGCCGTTCGCGTCTTTAAGATTGAATTTGGTTAAATAATCCTGCACCAATTGCCGAACCTGGCTCACGGTTTGGTCCGCGGCGCCGCTGGCGCCGGCCTTGGCCGCGGCCCGGGCCCCTTCCCGGGTGGCGTGGGTGATGATCTGCTTTTCCCAGTAAAGCATCCCCAGATCTACGATCCCGGCCACCACCAGCAGCAGGAAGGGAAGCGCGATGGCCATCTCAATGAGGGCCACGCCCTGGTCTCCCAGCCTGGAGCTCCCTGGAGCCGATTTGCCTGACACCCGCCGCCTCCTGGTATGGTTTCGGTTTCCGGTCTATGGTTTCCGGTCAAGAGGGTTCAGGATTATCAATCGGTTTGTTTATCCCAGGGCTTTAATCGCGGCTGCTAAAGGGAATTTTAAAGAAGTTTAATTTGATCCCTTCTTTCCCCATGGGGAGCAGGTTAATATCTAGTCGCAACCAAAAGGCAACAGTTGGGGCATGATTTATCACGTCCGCTTAAAGGCGCAATAAATTGCGCCCCTACGAAAATACCCTATTGAATGCACCTTAATATAAAATTTCTTTTCTTTGCCATTAAATGAAAGGGAATTGCTTGTAAATAATGAAGGCCATTATCCCGCTCGCCCTTGCCGGCGCAATAATTGTTCCCCTACCGGACTAAATAATTGTTAGATTGCTTAAGGTGCGGCGGATAAGCGGTATTCCCGAAAGAGGCGATCGGGATACTCCAGGGTGAGTCGGCCGGTGAGCTTATAGTGGATGACCCAGGCGTCATCCCGGGTGTTGGTCTCCACCATAATGGCGGGATTTTTCAGGCTGCGGGGAAAATAGAAAAAGTTAGCTTCAAAGACCGCGGTTTCGAACCGGTCTTCGTCCTTGCGGATGGTGGACACTACGTAGCGCCGCCGGGTCAGGCGGTTCTTGACTTTATTGAACAAACCCTTGGGCCGAATCACGGGTTGGGACTCCTCTAAAGCGTCGCGTTTACCATATAATACCATCTTCTCTTTCAAGTGCAACAAACTTAATCTGTAACTTATTGATAATCCGTAATTATCTTTACCGAAAACCGAAGACCGAAAACCGAAAACCGTATAATATCATACCCCCCTGGTTTTTAAGAGGCTTCCGGTTTCTTACCTTTGGATTTTTTCTTGCCGGTTTTTTTAGAAGTTGCCGGACCGGCGGATCCCATGGACACTTTGGCCTTCCGCAATTTGACCTTGGATTTTCCCGGCGCCGCGGCGTATTTCCCCGTATGCTTCTTGGCGAACCAGAGTTTTTCCTCCGCCGGAGGCAGCTTGGCAATGGGCGCGCCGTTCAGCTCGAACCCTTTTTCAATGAGCGGGCGCAAATCCGCCCATTTTTTCTGGCTGCCCATCATGGCGATGATGATGGCCTTGTCACCGTTTTGAAACAGGCCCACGTAAGTGTGCCGGGAAGCCCGGGTGAACCCGGTCTTGCCGGCCACCGCCAGGGGGGTGGTGAAGAGAAAGCGGTTGTGGTTGCGCAGTTCCCGGTCCCCCTTGATGGTATAGTATTTGGTGGACATGATCTTGGCCAACTCCGGGTTGTCCATGGCCCGCCGGAACAGTAGGGCCAGGTCCTGGGTGGTGGAAAACTGGTTGTCCGCAGGAAGGCCGTTGGCCGTGGCCAGGGTGGTGCGGTAAGCCCCCCACTCGCGCACTTGCCGGGTGAGCTGCCGGGCGAATTCTTCTTCGCTGCCGTTCACTTTTTCCGCCAGGGCCCGGGCCGCGTCGTTGGCGGAAGAAAGGAGCAAGGCATAGAGCAACTCCCGCACCGTAAAGACCTCCCCCGGCTTGATGTTGATCTTGGAAGCCGGCGCGCCCGCGGCCGTGGGGCTGACCCCCACCTTGTCGTCCATCTTCAGCTTCTCCACCACGTACATGGCGGTCATGACTTTGAGGGTGCTGGCAGGGGGGAGAAACATCTGGGGGTGCAAAGACAACAGCATCCGGCCGGTCTTGGCGTCCATGATGACAAACGACTTGGCCGAAATCTCCGAAGCCTCCTCCGCCCAGACCGTCCCCGCCACCAGCAGGACCGTGGCCGCGACCAGTAAAATCCTCAGCCATTTCTTCGTTAACATACCGATTCTCCCCCGGCGTGCGAACTGCGGCGCGATTCTCCCCGCGAGGTTAACTATATGCTAATTCCACCGGACTTTCAAACGGTAAATGGGGGAATTCACCGGCGGGAAACGGCTCATGGGCGTTTATTTGAGAGGAAGTTTACTACGGCGGGTTGGGAGGGGGCTTGGGGGGAGGGCAGGGACCTCAGGTTCCTGGCCCTCCCACTAAAAAGCCATTTTGCAGTGCTCTCTTTAATCATTGCAACAGCAGCGACGCGGCGGGGACCGCATCAGCCGTATTGACTTCCAGATAAGGTATGTTGGTTCCGCTGTTGGAGCTATTGAAAGAGTAACCGGCATAGTCGGCTGTTTGATTAGCTAGCCTAATCATCAGGGATAACGTGTTTTCCGATATGTCTTGCTTGGGGTCCCAAAGCCCCGACTCAAACAAATTCCAGGCATAATACTCGCCCCAGAACATAAAATCTTTGGAAGCCAGGTACTTGCCGGTGGGAGGTTGACTATTCCAGGTTATCCCCGTTGCCGTCCAGTCGTTCCCCACCTGATATAGGTTGGTATTCGGGGGGGGATGGCCGCTATTGCTGGTGACATAAAGATACAGCTTGGCCGAAGTGATCGTAGAACCCTGCGGCATGACGGACAAATCAAATTTGAGGTAAGACCGTTGCGCTAAGGGCGAACCTAAATAATCAGGGGCATAGACAACATACAGTTGGGTATCGCCGCCATAATTGGTGTCAGGGTGTTGGCTGTCCACGTAAGCATCAGCCGCGGGGTGGATGGCATAGACGCCGGCCGCACTCTGGTTGGCCAGGGCCATGCTCAGCATTGGCAATGCCGCCAGGGCCACCACCACTTTCAATAAAAAACCGGTGTTTTTCATGGCATTCTCCCTGTATGGGTCAAATCAACGATGAGTATTTCCGAGATCATACGGCAGATTGGGCTATGGCAGTGGGAAACCGAAATTATGCGCCTTCGCCGCCTCAGCCAAAAATGGTTTGGGGGACCTCTGTGCCGGGGAAAAATCCCTCAAAGTTTTTGTCCTTGAAGCGGATTCCTTTCAATGGGGGCACGGTAGCATGATTTCCATGAATTTGTCAACCCACCCGCCGGACGGAGTGATTTTTTCAAAATTTTTGGCATACCTGCCCCTAAACATCCGGACGCCTCAAGGCGTTGAACCTTAAGAACCCCAGGCCGGCGCCGCCCGATAATGGTGAGCCAGAGGAAAGTAGCCGGGTAACCCATTTTGTAGGGTGCGTTCCACGCACCTCTTGTTGCCTAAGGGGTAATGGTGCGTGGAACCCCCCTACGGAGAGCTTTCATAAGGATGGCAAAAGCGAATTTTGCAAGGGGCATAACAGGCTTTTAAAAGGCTGACTGCTGAAAGCTGACAGCTAATACTCAACCCGCTTTATCCAATTCCGCCAGATATTCCGCCGGCGGCAGGAACCCGGCAAAACGGTGCACTTCCCGGCCTTCCGGGGCAAAAACCAGGGTGGTGGGCGCGCCCCGGACGCCGAACTGCTGCACCAGGTCCATGTGCTGGCGGCCTTCCAGGCGCACCGGGATGAAGCGGGTATTCAGGGCTTGAGCCACTTGAGGGTCGGCGTGGGTCTCCCGGACCAACCGCGCGCAGTGGGGTCAGCCTTCCAGATGCAGCTCCAAAACCAGGGGCAGATTGTCCTTCCTGGCTTCTTCCTGGGCTTCCTTAAAGTTGCTGCGCCAATAAACTACCGCGGACATAGGGCCTCCATCTGAAAAGTTTTGAGTTTCGAGTTAATCGCATCAGGCAGAATAATTTGATGAAATCAACTGTGAACTGTGAACCAAAAGATAATCCCCTTCCCTCAAAAAGCAACCTATCCAACCCCTTTCATTTTTGCCGTCGCCGGGATATGCTATCATTTATTCAAGAAATCCCGGGGGTTCCGTGAGCTGGCTATTATTCGCCCTGGGGCTGGCGGCCCTGACATACCAGGTTCTGGCGCTCATTTCCATGTCCCGGTTTTTCCGGACTTCTCCTTTGTCCGGCCCGGCTTCCGGCCCCGGCATCACCGTGTTCAAGCCCGTCAAAGGAGTGGACGCCTTTACCCGGGAATGCCTGGAGAGCTTCTTCATCCAGGATTACCGTCCCTACCAGGTGCTCTTTGGGGTGGATGCCCCCCGGGACCCGGCCATCCCTCTTTTGGAAGACCTGCAAAGGGCTCATCCCCAGGTGCACGCGGAGATCATCGTCTGCCCCCAATCCCTGGGGGCCAATAACAAGGTGAGTAAACTTCTCCAGATGGAGCCGAGGGCCGGTTATGACATTCTGGTGATCTCCGACGCGGACGTCCAGGCCGGTCCGGATTTCCTCTCCCGGGCCGCGGCGGCCCTAAAGGAGCCGGGTGCGGGCCTGGTGACCTTCCCCTACCGGGCGGCTTGGGCCCCCACTTTGGGGGGCGCGCTGGAAGCCCTGACCATCGCCGGGGATTTCATCCCCTCGGTGGCGGTGGCTTATTACCTGGAAGGCGTCCGGTTCGCCCTGGGAGCCGCCATGGTCCTGCCCCGGAAGGTTTTGGCCGAAATCGGCGGCCTGGCGGTGCTGGCCGATTATCTGGCGGACGACTACCAGTTGGGCCGGCGGGTGGCCCAGGCGGGCCACCGGGTGCGGCTCATCCCTTATGTGGTGGAAACCCGGAATCAAATTTCCCGGTTCCAGGATTATTTGAGCCACCAGCTGCGCTGGGCCCGCACCTACCGGGTCTGCCGCCCCAAGGGCTACCTGGCCTACGGCGTCACCCACGCCCTGGCGTACAGTGGGCTGTTCGCGCTGGCGCAGGGGCCGACCCTTCCCGCCATCGCCCTGCTGGCCGCGGTCTTGTGGGTAAGGGGGTGGCTGGCCTATCTATCCCAGACGGTGTGGCTGAGGGGGGAACTCTCCCCTATGGCCTTGCTGCTCCTGCCCCTTAAGGACCTCCTGGCCTTCGGTCTGTGGGTCCTGAGCTTTCTGGGCAACCGGGTCACTTGGGGCGGCCGGAGCTTCCGGGTCACCCAGGAGGGAAAGTTAGTGCTTGAAGAATAAAAAGATTAACCACAGAGACACGGGGGACACGGAGAAAGTTTTCATCATTTGGGCGCATGCCCCAAAATTATAAACTCTGTGAACTCTCTGTGATCTCTGTGCCTCTGTGGTTAAAATTTTAGGGAGCGCCTTAAAAGAATGGACGTCAAGCTCTTGGAAGATTTGCTGGAACAGGTGCGCGCCGGAAAGTTGCCGGTGGCCGAGGCCCTGGACCGCCTTAAAACGCTGCCCTTTGAGGACCTGGGCTTTGCCCGGGTGGACCACCACCGGGAACTGCGCCAGGGCTTCCCCGAGGTGGTCTTCGCCGCGGGGAAAAGCCTGGAGCAGATCCAGGGCATCCTCACGGCGTTGCGGCCCCGGAACGACCATGTCCTGGTAACCCGCCTGGCGCCGGAAAAAGCCCAGGCCCTCGGGGCCGAGTTTCCCGAAGCCCGGTATTATCCCGACTCCCAGGTCATGACCCTGAGCCGGGGGGAAATCCCGGACCGGGGCCGGGGGGTGATCGCGGTTATCACCGCCGGCACCTCGGACATTCCCGTGGCCGAAGAGGCCCTCATCACCGCCCGCCTCATGGGCCACCAGGCGGAGCCCTTGTACGACGTGGGGGTGGCGGGCCTGCACCGCCTCCTGGCCCACCAGGAACTGTTCCGCCGGGCCTCCTGTTTCATCGTGGTGGCCGGCATGGACGGAGCGCTTCCCAGCGTGGTGGGAGGCCTGGTGGACCGCCCGGTCATTGCGGTGCCCACCAGCGTGGGCTACGGCGCCTCTTTCGGAGGCCTGGCGGCGCTCCTTACCATGCTCAATTCCTGCGCCACCGGCGTAGCCGTGGTCAACATCGACAACGGCTTCGGAGCCGGCTGCCTGGCCGCCCTCATCAACCGCCAGGATTGATTGCCGGGCCGCTTGGCCATTGGTTCATCCCGCCAGGGCAAAACCGCGAACGCGAAATGAACATTTCCAGCCCTGCCGGGAGATTTTTTCCGGTGAGGAAATTTTTTGCCGCCATCAAGAAATTTTGCTATACTTTTTATCGTTCCCCTGATAGAAATCTCTTGTATCCTTGAGGTAGCATGGGCCTTGTGCCATCTGGCACAAGTTTGATAGATTAAACCAGGAAACCCAATAATTCGGAGGAAGATGCCCATGGAGGCGCCTTTAGAAGTCAAAATTGACCGCAAAAATCGCAAGATCGGGGGCATTGCCCCCGAACTGGCCGATCGCTGCTTCACCTGCGGCACCTGCAGCGGCGGCTGCCCTGCCACCGGGCTGGTGCCCATCGAAGGCGGCACAGGCACCTGGGATGCCCGCAAGGCCATCCGGGCCATTGTTT
>VGSO01000052.1 GCA_016874945.1 Deltaproteobacteria bacterium | reverse complement strand
GGGTAATGCTCAGCCCCGTGGGGAGGGGGGGTTAAGGCCAAGTTTTTCCGCTCTTTAAGCTATTTCGCAGAGCTCTCAACTTGGTATTAGGCGTGTCCCTGATAATGGAAAAAGTTTAGTTTTTAAGCCGGTTGTGGTAATGTGTAAATTGGGATGGAATATATTCCGTTTACCTATGAATACCATGCATTCCCTCGGCCATCTGCTCTGACTTATCCTTATTTCCCATCTTATCTGCTCGCGTCCTCTGCCAATTAGGGAGAAGGCCATGAGAAAAAAGGCAAACCAGGAAAAACCCAACCAGAACCAGAAGGACAAGCCCGCCCGTAAAAAGGATGATGAGACCAAATTTCCCGTGGTGGGCATCGGCGCCTCCGCCGGCGGCCTGGAGGCCCTGGAAACCTTTTTTTCCAACATGCCCCCTGACGGCGGCATGGGCTTCGTGGTCATCCAGCACTTGAGCTCCAAGCACAAAAGCATCCTGGGAGAAATCCTCAAGCGGGACACCCGGATGCCGGTGGTGGAAATCCGGGACGGCATGAAAATCCAACCGGATAATATTTATTTTAACCCCCCGGACCGGGATGTGGCTTTGCTCAACGGAGTGTTGCACCTGGTGGAGCCCACGGAATCCCGGGGGGACCCGCCTGCCCATCGACTCGTTCTTCCGCTCCCTGGCCGCAGACCAGGGAGAGCGGGCCATCTGCATCGTGCTCTCCGGCACCGGCAGCGACGGCACCCTTGGGGTCGCGGCGATGAAGGGCGCCGGCGGCATGACCATGGCCCAGGCGGAAGAACAGGCCAAGCACCCCTTCATGCCCCGCAGCGCCATCGACACCGGCATGGTGGACCATATCCTGCCGGTGGAGAAGATGCCCGAAGAACTCCTGCGCTACATGCGCCACCCTTATCTCAAGGCCCCGCCCAAGCCGGTTTCGGAAGAAAAGAAGTTTCTGACCGTTTTGCAGAAAATCCTCCTCTTGGTGCGCAGCGCCACCAAGCACGATTTCACCCATTACAAGCCCACCACCATCCGCCGCCGCATCGAACGGCGCCTGGCCGTCCACAAGATCGAGGACATCGCCAACTATTACCGCTACCTCACGGAAAACCCCGGGGAAGTGCAGATGCTGTTCAAGGACCTGGTCATCTGCGTCACTTGCTTTTTCCGGGACCCCGCGGCCTTCAAGGCCCTGGAAACCAAGGTCATTCCCGACATCCTGGCCCACAAGCCCAAGGACGGACCGGTGCGGGTCTGGGTCCCCGGCGCCGCCACCGGGGAAGAGGCCCTGTCCATTGCCATGCTCCTGGTGGAAGGCATGGAAAAGCTGGGTAAATATCGCCAGGTGCAGATTTTTGCCACCGACATTGACGCGGATGTGGTGGAACGGGCTCGCCAGGGGGATTATCCCGAAAGCATCGCCGCGGATGTCCCGGCCGGACCGCTTAAAGAGGTTTTTCACCCGCAAAGACTCGGCTTACCGAATCAAGCAAGAGATGCGGGAAATGGTGATCTATGCCGAGCAAAACGTCATTTCCGACCCACCCTTTTCCCGCCTGGACCTCATCAGTTGCCGCAACTTACTGATTTACCTGGACATGGACCTGCAAAAGCAGATCATCCCCATGTTTCATTACTGCCTCAATCCCGGGGGTATCTGTTCCTGGGCGCTTCGGAAACCATCGGCGGCTTTTCCGACATGTTCCAGCCCCTGGACCTGAAGTGGAAGATTTACCAGCGCAAGGGCCTGGTGGCCCACCGGCCGGTGGAGTATCCCCCTCTCACCGCCCACCGGGCTTATGAAGCCATAATGCCGGTGGAAAAACCCGGGGAGCCGGTGGTCACTATCCGGGAGTACAT
The DNA here is from genome assembly GCA_016874945.1 of Deltaproteobacteria bacterium. GTDB lineage: Bacteria > Desulfobacterota > Desulfobaccia > Desulfobaccales > 0-14-0-80-60-11 > VGSO01. The sequence goes on along the minus strand of VGSO01000052.1, from coordinate 10,158 downwards.
GGAAAAAGTCATTTTGACCGATTATTCCCCGTCGGCCATTTTGCTGGACAACAAGTATGACATTCAATATTTCCAGGGCGACACCGGCAGGTATCTGGCCCCGCCCCGGGGCGAGCCCAGCTTCAACCTGCTGAAAATGGCCCGCGAGGATTTGCGCCCCCGCCTGCTGTCTCTGCTCCACCAGGCTTCCAGGGAAAAACGCAAGGTGGAGCTTCAGGGCCTCACCTTCAAGCGCGACGGGGCGTCCGTGGTGGATGTCATCGTCCGGCCCCTGGCCGGCCATGGCCTCCCCCCCAACCTTTTTTTGATGATTTTTGAAGACAAGACTCCGGCCCAACTCCTGAAAAAGAGAAAAGGCCGGCAGTTGAACCCGGAGGAAGCCACCCGCTTCTCCGAAATGGAGAACGAACTCCAGGCCACCAGGCAATATCTCCAGACCACCAGCGAAGAACTGGAAGCCTCCAACGAGGAGTTGAAGTCCACCAACGAAGAACTACAGTCCACCAATGAAGAACTACAGTCCACCAATGAAGAGCTGGAGACGGCCAAGGAGGAGCTCCAGTCCACCAATGAGGAGCTGTTGACGGTGAACTCGGAGCTACAGGGCAAGGTGGAGGAATTGAGCCGGGTCAACGACGACATCAACAACCTCCTGGGCGCCACCGAGGTAGGCACCATTTTCCTGGACACAGAGCTGCGGGTCCAGCGCTTCACCCCCCCGGCCACCAGATTGTTTAATCTCATCCCCACGGACGTAGGCCGCTCCTTGCGGCACATCACCGCCAAAATCGCCTATCCCCGGCTTTACGAAGAAGCCGCCGAAGCGCTCCATTCCCTCCAGCAGAAGGAAATGGACGTGCAGGGCGAAGACGGCGGCTGGTTCACCTTCCGGGTCCTGCCCTACCGCACCGTGGAGAACGTTATCAACGGGGTGGTGATAACTTTTGTGGATATTTCCGAGAAGCGGGTGGCCTCCATATCCAAGGTCTTTGCCGAGGGTCTGTTGGATACCGTGCGAGAGCCGCTGCTTATCCTGGATGAAACTCTGAAACTGGTGGCGGCCAACAACTCCTTTTACCGCGACTTCCTGGTTGTCAAAGAAGAGACCCTGGACCGGCCCCTTTATGACCTGGGCGGGGGAGAATGGAATATCCCGGCCTTGCGCCGGCTTCTGGAGGACATCATCCCCCAGGACACCGCGTTTAAAGACTTTGAAGTGGATCATGAATTTCCCCGCATCGGTCGCAAGACCATGGTGCTCAACGCCCGGAAGATCCGCCCCACGGCTGAAAGTCCCGAGCTGATTCTCCTGGCCATTGAGGACGTGATCGAAGGGAAGAAGTTTGAGAAAGAACTGCTCGAAACCATCAGCGACTTAAAAAAGCAGGTGGCGGAGTTGACGGCCCTGAAGAGCCAGTTATCAGTGGCCAGTGGCCAGTGAAAATAGGGAAAAAGGGGGAAAAGGGGGAAAAGGTTAAAAGATTAAAGGAGAAAAGAGCAAAGGCTTTCGTTTTTTTCTGGTTCCCAAGCTTTGCTTGGGAACGAGAAGTGTGGCTGATAGTTACCTCTGCTCACTGCTCGCTATCAACTGAGAACTGGGAACTGGGAACTTAAACATGGCAAAGAACAAAGACCCCCAAGCCCAAAAACTTCGACGGCAGGCCGAAGCAATTGTGAAAAGCTGCGCGCTGCCGGAAGAAAGCCTGCCCCCCGAGGAAGCCGCCCGGCTCATCCATGAACTGCGGGTCCACCAGATCGAACTGGAGATGCAGAACGACGAACTGCGCCAGGCCCAGACCCGGCTGGAGGAATCCCGCCTTAAATACAGCGACCTCTACGACTTCGCCCCGATGGGCTACCTCACCCTGGACCGGCAGGGCCAAATCCTGGAGGCCAACCTCACTGCGGCCAAACTCTTCGGCATGGACCGGAGCCGCTTCCTGGGCCTGCACTTTGCCCTTCTCCTGGTGGACCGGGACCGGCGGGCCTTCCGGCGCCATCTGGCCCAGGTCCTCCAGACGCGCACTCGGGGTCAGGTTGAGGTCAGGCTCCTCCCCCACGGCTTTCCCATCATGCTGCTGGAAAGCGCTTATATGGACGACGCGGAAGGCCGCGTCCAGTGCCGCACCTCCTTAACCGACATTACCCAACTGAAACAGACCCAGGAAGCGTTAAAGGCCAACCAGGAGCACCTGGAAGACCTGGTGGCGGCCCGGACCCAGGAACTGCAGGACACCAACATCCGGCTGCTGGCGGAGATGGAGGAACGCCAGCGGGTGCAGGAATTCGTCAAAAGGCTCAACCAGCAGATCTCCGGCATCCTGGAAAGCCTCAGCGACGGCTTCTTCACCTTGAATAACGACATGGTGGTGACTTATTTCAACAATGCCGCGGAGCAGCTTCTGGGCCGCAAACGGGAAGAGATTATCGGCCGCCATCTGTTTGACGCCTTTCCCGAAGCCCGGGGTTCGATCTTTGAAGAAAATTATACCCGGGCGGTTAAGGACAAGCAGCCCCAGGTCTTTGAAATCTACTTCGACCAGCCGCCTTACGTAAACTGGTATGAGATCCGGGTTTATCCCCACCCGGAAGGCATCTCCGTCTTCTTCCAGGTGACCCCAATGCGCAAGCAGGCGGAGCAGGCCCTGCGGGAGAGCCGGGAGGACCTGAACCGGGCCCAGGCCGTAGCCCATACCGGGAGCTGGCGGATGGACGTGCGCCGCAACCAATTGACCTGGTCGGATGAAAACCACCGGATATTCGGGATTCCCCCGGGAACCCTGCTGACCTATGAGGCGTTTCTCGCCACCGTCCACCCGGAGGACCGGGACTACGTGGACCGGAAATGGAATGCGGCCCTCCGGGGCGAGCCTTACGATATTGAACACCGCATTGTCGTGGGCGACACGGTGAAGTGGGTGCGGGAGCGGGCCGAACTGGAGTTCGATGCCCAGGGCCAGTTGCTCGGCGGGTTCGGGACGACTCAGGACATCACCGCCCGCAAGCAGGCCGAGGAGGCCCTGCGCTTGGAAAGAAATAGGTTGACCACCCTCCTGGAGACCATGCAGGACGGGGTCTATATTGTCAACCAAAACTATGACATAGAGTATGCCAACCCGGCGTTGATTCAGGAATTCGGGCCGGCAGCCGGACGCAAGTGTTATGAATATTTTCATAACCGGACGGAGCCTTGCCCTTGGTGCAAAAATTCTGAGGTATTTGCGGGTCAAACCGTCCGCTGGGAATGGTATTCTCCCACTAACCAAAAAACTTATGACCTCATCGATACTCCCATCAAAAACGCCGATGGTTCCTTTTCCAAGCTGGAAATCTTTAGGGACATCACCGAACGCAAGCGGGCCGAAGAAGTCCTGAAAAAAGCCCACGACGAACTGGAGGGCCTGGTGGAGAACCGCACCGCCGAACTACAATGGACCCTAAGGGATCTCCAGCAGGAAATGGAAGACCGGCTGCAGGCCGAAGAGGAAGTCCGCCGGCTCAACAAGGAACTGGAACAGCGGGTCATGGAGCGCACCGCCCAGTTGGAGGCGGTGAACCGGGAACTGGAAAGTTTCGCTTACTCCATCTCCCATGACTTGCGGGCGCCCCTCCGGGCCATTCACGGCTTCGCCGGGATCTTGCTGCAAGAAAGTCTCCCCCAACTCGACCCCGAGAGCCAGAAGATGATGAAAGTCATGCAGGAGAGCGCTCTCCGGATGGACGAATTGATCGACGCCCTGCTCGCCTTCTCCCGCATGGGCCGGACCGAGATGCGGATTCTCCCCCTGGACATGGGCCGCCTGGCGGATTCGGTGTTTCACGAACTCCAGGAAAACCTGCCAGCCAGAACCGTCAAGTTTTACGTGCAGACCCTGGCCCCCGTGGACGGCGACCCCATCCTGGTACGCCAGGTGTGGATCAATCTGCTGTCCAACGCCCTCAAATTCACCCAACCCCGGGAGGCCGCGGTTATTGAAGTGGGCTCCCGCCGCCGGGGCGAGGAAGTGGTCTATTACGTGCAAGACAATGGCGTGGGCTTTGACATGCGCTATGTGGACAAATTATTCGGGGTCTTCCAGCGGCTGCACGGTTTCAACGAGTTCCCCGGCTCCGGGGTGGGCCTGGCCCTGGTGCAGCGCATCATCAGCCGCCACGGCGGCCGGGTCTGGGCCGAAGGGAAAATTGACCAGGGCGCCACCTTTTATTTTTCCCTGCCCGCAAGAAAAGAAAACCCCGGTGAATCAAAGAATTAATAAATTTAACCACCAAGACACAAACAATTACCAAGAAAATCAAGTGGGAGGAGGTCAGGGACTCACGGCCCCCTCCCTCAAACTCCCTCCCCCAACCCTGTAAGCTCTTTAGAGAGCCAACGGCTCAGGTGAGGCTGCCTTGAAAAGCTTTCGGAGTGGGGGCACACCGTAACTGATACCAGATTGCAGTCAAAGGGTGGCACAGGCTGGAAAGCCGTTGCCACCCAATTTACGGACCTTTTCAGGTCAGAAAACAGAAAACCAGCCTTTACACGGATGGGTGCTGCTAGTATATTGCAGGATGGAGCAAATCGTCAGGTTGGGGACTATGGACTGGACTTCGCAAATCAAGGATTACACCTTCCTGGTCACCGGGTCGGCAGGGTTCATCGGATTTCACCTGTCCCGGGCCTTGTTGGGTTACGGCGCCCGGGTCGTCGGGGTGGACAATTTCAATGACTACTACAGCCCGGTTTTAAAAAGGGACCGGGACCGGGAACTGAAGAAACATTACCGTTTTATCTCGGTGGAATTGGACCTGGCGGACCTGCCGGCCCTGGAGGCCCTGTTTAGCGCCCACAGGTTTCAGAAGATTTGCCACCTGGCGGCCCAGCCGGGGGTGCGTTATTCCCTCGTCAATCCTTTCGCTTATCAACGGGCCAACCTGGAGGGTTTTCTCAACCTTCTGGAACTGGCCAAACGTAACCCGGCCGAGCGGTTTGTTTATGCTTCCTCCTCCAGCGTTTACGGGGGGCTGACCGATCTGCCCTTTTCCGAAACCCAGCGGGTGGACACCCCCATCAGCCTCTATGCCGCCACCAAGCGGGCCGACGAGCTCATGGCCCACGTTTATACCCACCTGTTCGGACTGCCCTCTGTGGGCCTGCGTTATTTCACGGTTTACGGACCCTGGTACCGCCCCGATATGGCCTTGTGGCTGTTCACCGAGGCCATGCTGGCCGGACGCCCCATCAAGGTCTTTAATTATGGGCGGATGGAGCGGGATTTCACTTATATCGACGACGTGGTCCAGGGCACCGTGGCGGCTCTCATGGCGCCGGGTCTGGAGCCTTATGAGGTCATCAATTTGGGCAACCACCGGCCCGAGAAGCTGCCTAAAGTGATAGCGCTCCTGGAGCAGGAGCTGGGGGTTAAGGCCCGGCAGGAGCTGCTGCCCATCCAACCGGGGGACGTTCCAGCTACTTTTGCAGAAATCGGCCGGGCCCGGGCCAAGCTGGGGTTTCAGCCCACCATCTCCATTGAAGAGGGGATTAGCCGCTTTATCCGGTGGTTTAAGGAATACCACCAGCTTTCCCCTTCGAATTAAAAGTTAGGGTTTTTCCTAGGACAGAATTTAGGGTTTTCGGAGGGAAAAAATAGGAATTGCCTAATTGAATTGTTTTGTACGAGTGATAGAAGGTAGTTACAAGTAATCGGGTTCTAAGATTAGATATTCCTTTCATTTGAAATTCCATGGATGGAATGAAGATGATCGGAGCTGGCCGCCTAATCTTGCCCAAGGACCCGGTTCCTTAGAGGGGGTCCTTCCCGGATGGAAGATCCCCTCGTTCCTATTAACCCCCGGCGGGATGGCGATCTGCACTGCCTTCCCGGTCATGGCATAACCTCCGTCTGTTCGGATCTGGGTGATCCTGGTCGATACACCCATATGCCATGACCTTCTGATTATCTCCTCTCTTTTTGCAGAACCTTCTGTACACTACCCCCTGTTAGAGCCTTCAGGGCTTCCAGGTATTTTTTCCGGGTGGCCGCGATGACTTCGGGGGGCAGCGGCGGGGGCGGGGGCTGCTTGTTCCAGCCTAGAGATTCCAGGTAGTCCCGCAGGTACTGCTTGTCAAAGCTCTTCTGGGGGCCGCCGGGGTGGTAGTCCTCCTTAGGCCAGAACCGGGAGGAATCGGGGGTTAAAACCTCGTCAATGAGCAGCAAAGTCCCGTCTTCGGTAAGCCCGAACTCAAACTTGGTGTCCGCGATGATGATGCCCCGGGGTTCGGCCCATTCCCAGGCCCGGCGGTAAAGGGCCAGGCTGATGTCCCGGACCTGGGCCGCCAGGTCTTCACCGATTTTTCCGGCCAGCTCCTCATAAGAAATATTTTCATCATGGACGCCCAACTCCGCCTTGGTGGAGGGGGTGAAGACCGGTTGGGGCAGCCGGTCCGACTCCACCAGCCCCGGCGGGAGGCGCAGCCCCGCGATGTGGCCGTTCTGTTTATACTCGGCCCAGCCGGAGCCGGAGAGATACCCCCGGACGATGCACTCCGCCGGTAAAGGCCGGCATTTCCGGCACAACATGGTGCGCCCGGACAGTGTGTCCCGGTAAGGGCGGCAGGCCGGGGGAAAATCCTCCACATTAAGAGAGATGACATGGTTGGGGACGATATCTTTCAGGTGCTCAAACCAGAAGGCGGAAAGCCGGGTGAGGACGCGGCCCTTGTCGGGAATGGGCTCGTTCATAACCACGTCGAAGGCGGAGATGCGGTCCGAGGCCACCAGCAAAAGACGGTCCCCTAAATCGTAAATGTCCCGCACCTTGCCCTGGCGTCGTACGCCCAGTCCGGGAAAATCGGTGGTCATTACCGCAGTCATTTATTGCCTTTCTTGGAGGATTTGGCGGCGGGTTTGGATTTGGCGGTGGATTTGGCCGCGGGCTTGTCTTCCAGCTTGCGAATCTTGGGGGTCGCGCCCTCGATATTCTTGATGCGCCTTGCCAGGTCTTCCGCCTGTTCCCGGCTGCCGGCGATGGGCCCCACCACCACCTGGTAGACATTCTTGGCCCCGCTTTTAGTTTTCACGATGCGGGCCTTGATGTTCTCCGCCTTCAAGCGCCGCCAGGCGCCTCGGGCCTGGTCTTCTTTCCCGTAAGTGGCCACCAGCAGCAGATAGCGCTCCTTTTTGGCGGGCGCTTTCATTTCGCCGGGGGGGGTAAGGGGAGGAGTCGGCCCGGCCTCTGGGGGCTGGGTGACCTGGGGCTGATCCGGGCTTTCCACCATGGGCGGGCCCCCTGCCAACTCCGGGAGTTTAAAAGGCGCGGGGGCTACTGCGGGGGGCTGGGAGGGCCGGCGGGATTTCCAGTAGTCTCTCAGTTTATAACCGCCCCAAAGAATCATTACCAGCAGTCCCAGGACGCCCAAGCCCTTGAAAATTTTCTCGGGGGTGGGGCGGTGTTTAGCCCAACTTTCGGCCAGAGCCTGCCCGGCCTTTTGACTCCAGGGCTTGACCGCGGCCCAGGCTTTTTCGCTCATTTCGCCGGCTCGCCGCAACGCCGGCTTCATATCCACTGAGCGCCGTTCGGCCCGCCGCCGGGGGGCCGGTTCCGGGAGCCACTGTTCCCGCAACTGCCTGAATTGCTCTACAAAGGCGCCGGCATCGGCAAAGCGGTCCTCGGGCTCCACCGCCAGGCAGCGCAGCAGCAGGTTTTGCAGCGGAATGGGAATCTCTTCCAGGTCCGCCGGCAACGCTTCCAGGCGGTAAGGGAATGGCTCGTCAAAGGTCAAAGGGTAGGGGAGGCTTCCGGCCACCAGGCGGAACCCCAAGACTCCCAGGGAAAAGACGTTGGCCCCCGGGGTGGGCTGTTCGCCCTGGACCGTCTCCGGCGCCTCGTAAGCCCGGAGTTCCAGCGCCAAGGCCTGGTCCACATTCCCCGGCGGGAAGGCGAAATTGGCCACCCGGAGGTCCTGGCCCTCCATGAGGATATTACGAGGATTGAGGGATTGGTGGGCCACCCCCTGGCTATGCGCGAAGGCCATGGCCCGGGCCACCAGCTCCAAAAGATGCAGGGCCTGGGGCAGGAGGAAGTGGCGCTGCCGGGTTAACTGGGACGCCAGGCTCTCGCCGGCGAAAGGCTCCTCCACTAAATAAAGGAACCTCTCGGCCCGGTCCACGTGCAGTACGCCAAGAATCTGGGGGTGACGGAGCTTCAGTCCCAGGGTGGTTTCCAATTCAAAGAACTCTTCGGCCCCGGCCCGGTCCGGGGCCTCTGGGGGCAGCAGTTTGAGGGCCACCTCAGCCCTCAAGACCTTGTCCTGGGCCAGCCACACTTCCCCCCAGGGCTCGTCCCGGAGTTGGCGGAGAAGCTCGTAGCGCTGCCCCACCACTTGATAAGGTTCAGGCGGGTCCGGTTTATGGTTTGGCATGAGATGTCCACCCTAATACCAGGCACCTTAACATAAAACCTAGCGGTAAAAAAGGGTTTTGGGATGAGGATCAGTGATCAGTGATCAGTAATCAGTTTTCCAGTGGTCAGAGGCTACTGATTACTGGTTAATGATCACTAACCCCTGACAACTTTAGTTTGAAAGGCGGCGAGGATTCTGGTAATTTTTAAGAAAAATAACGCGCTCCCGTGTCCGCTCCATGTCCTTGGCCAACACTATAACTCTGGCTCGCCTGCCGCTGCTCCTGGTGCTGGTGGCCATCTTATTCATCCCCAGCTTTGCATTGCGCCTCCTGGGCCTGGGGCTGCTTATGGTTCTTTACCTGATGGACTGGTTCGACGGCTACGTGGCGCGGCTGCGCAATGAAGTCACGGAACTGGGGGCAGTGCTGGACATCGCCTTGGACCGGGCGGTGGAGAACATCTTGTGGATCTCCTTCATGTACCTGGGCCTGGTGCCCCTGTGGGTGGCCATCGTCTTTCTCATCCGGTCCTTTGTGGTGGACGCCATCCGGGGGGCGGTCCTGACCCGGGGTAAGTCCGGGTTTGGCATGATGCACTCCCCGGTGGGCCGTTTTTTAGTAGCCTCCCGGTTCATGCGGGCCTTTTACGGACTTGCTAAAGCCGTGGTCTTCTGTCAGCTTTATCTTACCCATGCCCTGGCCCTTCACGACCCCGGGGTGCTGATAAGGTTGCAACCTCTCAATCAGGGTCTTATATTGCTAGCAGTGGCGCTGTGCGTTATCCGGGGAGTGCCGGTGATCCTGGATGGCCGCCTTTATTTTGCTCCAGACAAGTCTCAAAATTGAGTAATACCGAGTCACAACCAAACGGCAACATTGCCGGGACGTGATTTATCACGCCCGCCTTTAGGGCGCAATAAATTGCGCCTCTACGACAATACCCGTTTTGGAGGGCTGGAAGTATTTTCTGGTTGCCATCCTCTCATAACCTCATCCATATGGGTAAAGGGAAAAAATAACCAGCCCGGCCTTTTTTTAAAGTTTAGGTGTGCTAAGGTCACCACACCCCCTGATAAATTCCGAAAACCGATTTTTTGCCACAGGGAAGATTATGGGCCGAGTGGTTGCCATCTTCGACGTGGACCAAACCCTGGTGCGGGGTTATACGGAACGCCTTTTTTTCTGCCACCTGCTGCGCCGGGGGGGGCTAGCCGTGCCCCAAGCCTGGAATTTTCTGAAACGCCTGAGCCGAAATCCCCGGAACCGCTTCCGGGACAAGTCTTACCTGGGCGGGCTGAGCGTGGAAGACACCCTGCGCCTGGCCTGTGAGTGCTACGAGAATTGCATCGCCCCCCGGTTAAGCGTTCCAGGCCTGGCCTGTGTCCGGGAGCATCAGGCCCGGGGACATGAAATCGTTCTCCTCACCGGCTCCCTGGACTTTCTCCTGCTTCCCTTAAAAGAGACTCTTGGGGCCCCGTGGCTCATCGCCACCGAGATCGGGCGGATGGACGGCCACTTCACCGGGGAAATTACCGGCTTACAACCCCGGGGGGAGAACAAGCGGCGCCTGCTGCTGGAACTGGCCGGGGTCCACGGGATGGATCTTAGACTATCTTATGCTTACGGCGACCACATTCAGGACCTGCACCTCTTTCGGGCCATCGGCAACCCTGTGGCAGTGAACCCCTCCTGGCGCTTGAAACGGCTGGCCCGCAAATACCGCTGGCCCATCCGCTATTTTTAGGGAATAGGTGTCAGGTGTCAGGAATTA
>VGSO01000051.1 GCA_016874945.1 Deltaproteobacteria bacterium | reverse complement strand
GGCTGAATGGCCAGGTGATAGCAGTTCCCGGCCGCGGCTACGGTCACGGCGCAACCCCGGCTCTGGGCAAACCGCTTGACGTTGTCCCGGGCTGCATGGTTATCCACCACCACGATAAGTTCTTGCTCGCTTTTGGCCTCCAGGGCCTCCTTGGTGCGAATCACCGGCAAAGGGCAGGCCAAGCCGCTTAAATCGAGTATTTCCGGCATGTTGGTTCCTCGTCTTTACAGCCGTTCATTTAGGGATTCTGGGCGAAAAGGGGATGGAGGATAAGTATTTCCCCTTTCCCCCTTTATTCAACCACCTAAAGAAATGGCCAGGGCGGTGGTGAGCTTCACCACGTCCTGGTTGGTCTTGCGCAGGTGTTTGGAAAGGAGTTGGGCCAGCCGGAAAAGGAGTTTGACCCCCATGACCGGGTCCTGGTGAACCAGGTTTAAGAAATCTTCCCGGGGCAATTCCAGCAGCCGGCAGGGTGAAGAAGCGGTAACCGTGGCTGACCGGACTTCGTTTTCCAGCAGGGCCATCTCGCCGAAAGAAACCCCGTTCTCGGCCTTAAGGCGGATCATGACCCGCTCCTTGGGAGTGTCTTCATCCAGCACCAGGGTGAGCTGCTTGGTGATTTCCACTTCACCCTGGCCCATGATGAACATGCTGTCCCCCGGCTCTCCTTCCTTGATAATGACCGCACCGGCGGGATATTGCCGGGAATGGGCATGGCTCAAGACGACCTTGATCTCGTCTTCGTCCAAATCCTGGAAGAGATAAATCTTCTGGAAAAAGGCGGTTTCTATCGTCACAGGCTGGGCCTTTGCGCCGCGATGACCAGGGCGTACTGGTGGGGTCCCAGGACCAGATTGCCCGGGGGGTTAACCTGGCATTCCACCTTGGCCCGGCCAAAAAGATGCGTCATTTTGGTTTCGGCAAATTTACGGCGGATGAAATCATCGATGGCCGAAGGCTCATCGGAGAGCAGATCTTCCAGACTCAAGCCCTGGCCCTCGGTGTACAGCGCCACCAGGGTGGCCTGATGCCGCTCATGCAGATGGGACGCCAATTCCTTCACGGTGCGTCCCTGAAACCAGGGAGGCACCTCTATGGTCCAGAGGCTTTGACCTTCCGCGGTCAGCAAGGAGGTGATCACCCGGTGAAAACCCGGCGAAGCGACGGCCCCCGCCATGAGGTAGCTGTCGTATTGCCCCCGGATCATGACTTCATCCACGCCAGCCCGCTCCAGGTAGGCGCGGTTTTCCGAGCGCAACAGTTCCGCCATGATGCGGATTTTGGGATGCAGGGCCTTGAGAGTGAGCGCGGTGTATAGAGTGCGCTGGTCCACCTGGGCCGCGTCTTCCTCGGGACGGCGCTCCGCCAGAATGATGGCCTTGACGGCCCCCATGATGTTAGCCTTCTGGAGAGTCTCTTCCCAGGAATAATCTCCCCAGAGATAATGAACTTCTTTTCCGGAATATTTATCCCGCAGGGCCTCCATCTGCTCCGGCGGCTGCTTGTTCACCAGGACCACCGGGACCTTGGTGGCCAGACGGCGCAGCATCTGGTCCAGGAAGATTTCCACATCATCGTGCCAGCCCAGGATCAAGATATGGTGAGTTGCTTTAATAGGTTCCAAACCGCGCTCCCGGCGAAATTTTCGCTCCACGAAGATGGAGGCCACGGTGGCGGTAAGGAGGGAGAGGCTCAACACTCCGCCGATGATCACCATCACGCCCACCAGTCGGCCCCAAAAAGTCACCAGCACCACGTCCCCGTAGCCCACGGTGGCCAGGGTGACCAGGGCCCACCACATCCCCAGCCCGAACCGGTCCCACCAATGGCCCTCCCCGGGTTCGGTTATTACATAACCAATGGCCCCCAGGAGGATGAGGGTAGTCACCGCCGCCAGCAGGAGGAAAACCCGCTCCCGGCGAAGGGCCTTGATAAACGCGGCTATGGACTGGCGGAACACGAAGTATCCGAAAAACTCCCCACGGCATTAAAATCAAAATTGGTTCATCAATGAGCCTCTTGCAAAATTCATTTTGAGGCTACGATTTTTCCCATGTTGCTCAAAGAAATATCCAGTAGCACAGGCTTTCCAGCCTGTGCGGGCGCAGGCTGAAGCCTGCGGCTACATAATTTTGCAAGAGGCTCCAATTACAGCTTTTTACCGCGTCATTTTACCGTCTCAACCCCTTTAAGTCTCCCCATGGCAGTCCCGGCACTCGATGGGTCCGGCCTTCCGCCCTTGCTGGCGCAGCTTCAAATGGCAACCCTTGCACTGGCGGTGAAAGGCGCTCTTTATATCCGGGCGCCCTCCTTTAGCCCCCAGGGCGTGGCAATCCTGGCATTTCTTCACCGGCTGGCCCCGGCGCCAAAGGTTCCGCTTCGCCTGAAAATCATGGTGACAGGTCTGGCAGTTCACCCGCCGCTCTTCGTGGAGCTGGTGGCTGAACCACACCGGCGGCTTCTCCGGGGGCCGCTTTATTATAATTCTCAAGAACCCGGCCTTGGCCGGCTCCGTAGGCAGCCGGGACTGGGCCCCCACCAGCACAACCGCTCCCATCACCAGGGCCATAATCGCCAGGAGGCGGCGGCCCCGGGGCCTGGCCCGATCAATCCTGGTAATATGAGGCGCAGGAGGTGTCCGATTCCCAGACATTGACCCGGCTGACTTTGACCCCGTTCCGATTTAAGGTCGCGGCCAGGCGCTCAAATAAATAGCGCGCCAGATTTTCCGATGAGGGATTCTGGTGCCGGAAGGCCGGCAGTTCATTGAGATATTTATGATCTATCTCCTCCAGCACCTGTCGGGCCTGGGCTTTGACCACCCCGAAGTCCATCAACAGGCCGGCGTCGTCCAACCGGTCTCCTTGGATAAAGACTTCCACTTTCCAGTTGTGGCCGTGCAGGGCTTCACATTTGCCGTAAAAGTTATCCAGGCGGTGGGCCGCGGCAAACTGGGTGATGATTTTCAGCTCGTACATGTTATACCGGTATCCCTTTCAAATGCTCCAACCTGACTATCCTGCTCATACCGTTTTCGGTTATCGGTTATCGGTTAAAAGATTAATGAATATCAATAAGTTATTAATTAGATTGGTTGCACCTGAAACCGAAACTGGTATCAGTAATGATATTTGGAGTATATGGAGTTTTTTACTGAAGCTATTCCCTATTACCTAAAACCTGCCTTACTTGCCCCCCTTTTTAAGGGTTTGGAGCCGGGTCTCCATGCGGCTGAGGAGCTTTTTGAGGTCGCTTTGCAGCCCCGCCAGCTCTTTGTGACGCTTGGCGTCAACGGCTTTAACTTCCAGGAGCCAGAACTCCAGGAAAGCCATTTCCCGCTGGCGCAACTCTTCCTCGATCCGGTGCCGGATCTGCCGGAGCAGGGCTTCATCCATAGCCATAGCAATGATTATTATAGCAAAATAAAAAAGAAGAAAGTTGTTAATTGAGCCTCTTGCAAAATTATGTAGCCGCAGGCTTCAGCCTGCGCCCGCACAGGCTGGAAAGCCTGTGCTACTGAATCCGAGTTTCTGGTTTTTTCGCGAAGATTTTTTCTGTAACACCTTGATTTAATTAAAGTAATTAGGTCATTTTTTAGTTTGGTTGCGGCCTTTAGGCCGCGATGTGCTACCGGATATTTCTTTGAGCAACATGGGAAAAATCGTAGCCTCAAAATGAATTTTGCAAGAGGCTCAATTGTATAACGATTTGACCATTTTGGGGAGGGTTCCTCGAGAAATAGCCTCAAAGACCAGCCGGCCCTAAGTCCAATACTGTTCACTTAAACACCCCTGTAGGCGAGGTCTCCTCGCCCGTGTTTGAAAATGCTAATTTAGCGGGCGGGGAAACCCCGCTACGACAAATAGCGATCGCCGATGCTTAAGTGAACACCATTGGCCCTAAGTCCCAAAAATCTTACGCTGCCCCCTTGATTTTAAAATAATCATTATTACCTAATAATCAATGAGGTAACCCCAAATAACCATAATCTGCAAGGAGAATAACCCATGTGCACTTGCAACTGCCAGGCCAAAGAAGCTAACAAACCGGCAGAGGAAGAAAAAAGCTATGTCTGCTATCAATGCAATACCTTCAAGGACGCTCCCGCCCCAGCGCCGCCGCCGGAATGCTGCGGCAAAAAAATGCACGAAGTAGATTAAGGTGCGCCCCTGAGGGCATTGAGGTTCAGGGGTGCGGCAAGGCCGCACCCCTGTTTATGGTCTTTTTAACCCAGCGGGCCTGGCAGGTCAAGGCCGAGTGAAGGACCACCGCGGCGCGCGGTCTCGCTTAGGAGAAGGACATGGGCAAACCGGAAGAGATGTGGCAATGCCAGATGAGCAACTGCGGGTTTATTTACAGCCCGGACCGGGGGGATAAAAAGGGCAAAATCCCTCCCGGAACCCCCTTTAAAGCCCTCCCGGCTGAGTGGAAATGCCCCTGCTGCGGGGCCGGGGAGAAGATGTTCCGCCCCCTGGGCAGCCCCGGGGCGTGACGTCTGCAAAAGTGGAATGCGAGGCGTAGCGTTCTATTAGCGCTCAGCTATCAGCTTTCAGCTTGAAGATTTTCTTGGCTGAGAGCTGAAAGCTGATAGCTACTCTAGCTTTTTCTTTCACCCGGCGGCTTCCCGCGGTAAAATATAAATATGCGCCGCCATGTGATCATTGGCGCCAGCGCCGCAGGACTGGCCGCCGCGGAAGTCATCCGGGCCCGAGCCCCGGAAAGTCTGATCACCCTGATCAGCGACGAGGGCCACCGGCCTTACAGCCGGTCCCTGCTCACTTATCTGCTGAGCGGCGAAGTGCCGGTGGACCAGGTCTGGCTGCGGGGCCCGGATTATTTCCAGAAGTGGGGCCTGGAAGCCATCCTGGGAGATAAGGTGATCCAGGTAGACCCCGCGGCCCGGGAGGTTCGCCTGGGTTCGGGCCGCGTCATGACCTACGACGGGCTGATCATCGCTTCCGGGGCGCGTCCCCGGCTGCCGGGCATCCCCGGGGAAGACCTGCCCATGGTCTTTACCCTGCGCACTTTAGCGGACTGGCGCCGCCTGGACGCCTGCCTGCCGGAAGCGGGAACCGCAACGGTGGTGGGCGCGGGCGCGGTGGGCCTCAAGGCCGCGGAAGCCCTGGTCCGCCGGGGCCTCACGGTCAACCTGCTGGAGATGGGTCCGCATCCCCTCCCCCACCTTCTGGACCCAACCTCCGCCCGCCTCCTTAACGACGCAGTGGCTTCCTGGGGAGTCCGGCTCCATTGCCGCACCTGCCCCCTGGCGGTGGTGGCGGACCGGGGCAGAGTGAAAGGGCTGGCCCTGGACGATAACCGGGAGATCCCCACGGATGCGGTTATCCTGGCCGTGGGGGTGGCTCCCAACACGGATTTCCTCACCGGCGCCGGCCTGGCGGAGCCGGGGGGAGTGGTGGTGGACGAATACCTGGCGACGCCAGACCCGCACATTTACGCCGCGGGGGACTGCATCCTTCCTCACCGCCTGCTCACCGGCCGGCGGGAGGCCTATCAAATCTGGCCCGCGGCGGTGGACCAGGGGCGCATTGCCGGGATCAATCTCACCGGCGGCCGGACGCCTTACCGCGGCCTCCTGCCCCAAAACAGCCTGTCTTTGCAGGGTTTCCACCTCATCACCGGCGGCCTGGGACCCCAAGAGACCGGGGATTGTGAAGTATGGGAGGAATTGGACGAACGCCGGGGCCGTTACCGCCGCCTAACTTTTAGGGATGACCGCCTGGTGGGCGTCACCCTGGCGGGAGACATCGAAGACGCGGGCATCTATTTCGCGGTCATGGCCCAGCAACTCCCCCTGAGCCGGTTGCCCGCGGACCCCCGCCGCCGGGATTTCCACCCGGGAAAGTTGTGGGGTTAGTGAAGTCTCAGTTTTTTTATGGATTGGGATAAGAAAGGTTTGGATAAATTAGGATCAGGCCGCCACCCGGCTCAATTGCCACCCAGAGCCAGGCCGCCGGCGCCCCGGGTGACATCCACCGGCATGCCGTTTTGTTCTTCAATGACCTGCATGACTTTCTGCAGGTTCACCTGGTCCATCAAGCCCCGGTTCTCTATAAGTCCCAGGACGTGGAGCAGCATGGACCGGATCTTGAAATAGACGTCTTCGTGCACCGACAGGAAGATGCGGCCGTTGCGGAATCCCACCTTGGCCGGTTCGTAGATGTATTCCACCTTGGTCCCCTTGGGCACTAGGGGAAACAGCTTCTTGATGTGCTCCGGGTACATGCGGGTGCAGCCGTGGCTCACCAGCCGCCCCACCCCCCAGGGCATATGGGTGCCGTGGATGCCGTAATCCCCCCAGGACAGGGTGAGCTTGTATTCCCCCAGGGGATTGTCGGGTCCGGGGGGCATCACCGCCATCTCGTATTTTTTCTGCAGAGACTTGGGAATGTGCCAGGCCGGCTTGACCTTTTTCTCCACCACCCGGAACTCCCCGGAGGGCGTTTTGAAGTCCAGGACCCCCATGCCGATGGGATAGGTGGTGACCTGGGTGGCGTTGTTAGTGAAATAGTATAGGCGCATCTCCCCGGTGTTCACCACCAACTGCCGGTGGCGGCTGCCATCGGGGACGATCCAGATGGTGGGGATGGTCAGGTCCGCCCCCGGAGGGGGCAGAAAGGGGTCCCAACCGCGGTACATGGAGCCGATCTCGGTGTAGCCCAGGCCGAAGCGGCGGGCCACTTCCAGGAGGTCTTCCCCTTTGGTCACCGTGTAACGCTGGGGGGAGCCGACGACGGTCACCGCCTGGGGGTCCACCCCGGTGCGGGTGGACGGCAGGCGGATATTGAACGGCCCCGCGGCCGCAGCCGGATATGCCCAGGCCATGACCATCAAAATAACCAGCGACGGCAGCCACTTGCGCATAGTGTCACTCCGCGGCCCGGCGAAGGGCCTTAATACTGGATGAGTAGGGCGGCAGGGCCACCCCCTTTTCCGTAATTATACCGGAGATCAGGTCATTGGGGGTAACATCAAAGGCCAAATTCAGGGCCGGGGCCCCCGGGGGGGCCACCTCCATGCCGCGAATAATGGTGATCTCTTCCCCCGCCCGCTCTTCCACCGGGATGTGACTGCCGTCGGGAATGGTGAAATCGAAAGTGGACAGGGGCGCGGCCACATAAAAGGGAATTCCGTGGTGGCGGGCCAGCACCGCCACGCCGTAGGTGCCGATTTTATTGGCCGCGTCGCCGTTGGCGGCGATGCGGTCCGCGCCCACAATGGCCAGGTCCACCCGGCCCATGGACATCAGGGCCGCGGCGGCGCCATCGGGGATCAGGGTATAAGGAATCCCCAGCTTGCCCAGTTCCCAGGTGGTGAGGCGGGCGCCCTGGAGGAGCGGCCGGGTTTCGTCCACCCACACGGAAAAGCGCTTTCCCGCCTCCCAGGCGGCCCGGAGGACCCCTAAGGCGGTGCCGTAGCCGCCGGTGGCCAGGGCCCCGGTGTTGCAGTGGGTGAGGACGCGATGGCCGTCATGGATCAATATTTGCCCCGCCTGGGCCATGCGGCGGCAAATGGTTTCATCTTCCTTTAACATGACCTGGGCTTCCCGCACCAGCCGCTCTTTGATGGCCGCCACCGGCTCCCCGGCATGATCCTGGGCCACCCGCTGCATCCGGTCCAAGGCCCAAAAGAGGTTCACCGCGGTGGGCCGGGCCGCGGCGATTTCCCGGCAGATGTCCAGGAAGCGGACTTGATATTGGGCGGGATCGTCGGTCTTAAGGGCCAGCGCCCCCAGCGCCGCGCCCATGGCCGCGGCCACCCCGATGGCCGGCGCCCCCCGGATGGCCAGAGTGCGGATGGCCTCGATGACTTCCCGATAATCAGTAATATCGAGATAAATCTCCTCGCCGGGCAGCCGCCGCTGGTCCAGGAGCTTGACTCGGTTTGCGTCCCAACAAATGCTACAATAGGGGTCCATGATCTTTCCTTAAGTTTAAGAATCCACAGAATCCACAGATTATCACAGATTAGTATTTATACCGTGTCCGCTTTCAGGTGCAACAAACTCAACCTGTAACTTATTGATAAATCTTATTTATTTTAACCGAAAACCGAAGACCGAAAACCGAAAACGGTATTATCTGTGTCAATCTGTGTAATCTGTGGATAGTTTATATTTCATTCAACAATTTCTTAAAGACTTCGTTGGCCAGTTGGGGATTAGCCTGGCCTTTGGTGCGCCGCATGAGCTGCCCCACGAAAAACCCCATCACCTTGGTCTTGCCGGCTTTATAATCGGCGACTTCTTTAGGGTTGGCCGCCAGGATTTCCCGGGCCGCGGCCTCCAGGGCGCCGGTGTCGCTGATCTGGGCCAGGCCCTTTTCCTGAATAATAGTTTCCGGGTCTTGGCCGGTCTTCACCATTTCTACAAAAACCCCTTTGGAGGCCGTTGCGCTGATGGCTCCTTTTTCTACCAATTTCAGTAACTTCCCCGAAGCTGCAAAAGTGACTGATGACATTAAGGAAGGCGTTTCTTTCAGCTCCCTCATAAATTCACCCATAATCCAATTGGAAACCTTTTTGGGATGAGGGAACTCCTTGACCGTGCCCTCGAAATAGTCGGCCAGGGCTTTATCCGCGGTGAGCACTTCCGCGTCGTATTCCGGGAGGCCGTATTGGTCCTGGAAACGTTGCCACTTGGCCGCGGGCAGCTCCGGCAAATTTTTCCGTAAATCCTCCAACCATTGCTCATCAATTCTCACCGGCGCCAGGTCCGGGTCGGGGAAGTAGCGGTAGTCGTGAGCCTCTTCCTTGCCCCGCATGGAGATGGTCTGGTTCTGGGAAGCGTCCCACAGGCGGGTCTCCTGGATGATTTCCCGGCCCGCGGCCAGGAGCCCCCGCTGCCGCCGGATCTCGTATTCCAGGGCCAATTTCACGAAGCGGAAGGAGTTCATGTTCTTGAGTTCGGTCCTGGTGCCCAACCCCGCCGTCCCCAAGGGGCGCAACGAGACGTTGGCGTCGCCGCGCAGCGACCCCTCTTCCATGTTGCCGTCGCAGATTTCCAGGTAAACCAGAATGTCCCGAATAGCCTTCAGGTATTGAGAAGCCTCCTCCGGGGTGCGGATATCCGGCTCGCTGACGATTTCGATTAAGGGCACCCCGGCGCGGTTGAAATCTACGAAGCTCACCGGGCGGACCTCATGGTGGATGAGTTTCCCCGCGTCCTCCTCCAGGTGGATGCGGGTGATGCCGATGCGGCGCACCGCGCCATTGACCCGAATATCCAGGTGGCCGTGCTCCGCCAGGGGCAGCTCGTATTGGGAAATTTGGTAGCCCTTGGGGAGGTCGGGATAAAAATAATTCTTCCGGGCAAAGACCGACTCCGCCGCCACCCGGCAGTTGGTGGCCAGGGCCATTTTCACGGCGTATTCCAGGGCCTTGCGGTTAAGCACCGGCAGGGACCCGGGCATCCCCAGGCACACGGGGCAGGTCTGGGTGTTGGGAGGGGCGCCGAACTGGGTGGTGCAGCCGCAGAAGATCTTGGATCGGGTCAGGAGCTGGGCGTGGACTTCCAGCCCGATGACGGCTTCGTATGCCACTAACTTCCTCCTGAAATTATTGAAGGTTAACCAAATGGGCATGGTATGTCAAGGCGAGGCGAGGCCGTCAGGTTTGAAGCGGAATTTTCCCTGGTTGTCGGGTGACTTGGGGAAGTTTATAATTCAACATAAAAAATTGGAAGTGCAGCGTAGGGGCGGGGTCACCCCGCCCGTAGAAAGATTTTAGAGAAAATTGCGGGCGGGGAGACCCCGCCCCTACGGTAACCTGATCAGGAAAAACCATGACTCAAAACTCTCAGGATTTTTCCCGAGAAGAACTGGAACGCTACTCCCGGAACGCCCTGCTGGCCGGGGTGGGTTGGGAAGGCCAGGCCCGCTGGCGGGCCGCCCGGGTCCTGGTGGTGGGGGCCGGGGGCATCGGGTCCGCGGCCCTGTTTTATCTGGCGGCCGCGGGAGTGGGGCGTCTGGGCCTGGTGGACGGCGACGCGGTGGAGGTGTCCAACCTCCAGCGCCAGATCCTCCATGGGACCGCGGACCTAAAACGGCGGAAGGCGGAATCGGCTAAAGAGTCCCTGGCGGCCTTGAACCCCCATTGCCGGATGGAAACTTTCGACCTCCGCCTGGACCCGGCCAATGTCGGGGAGGTGGTGCAGGGCTTCGAGTTGGTGCTGGATTCCTGCGACAATTTCCCCACCCGGTTTATGGTGGCGGAGGCCTGCTGGCGGATAGGGATCCCCGTGGTGTCCGCCGCCGCCACGGGCTGGCACGGGAAGCTCCTGGTGACCATCCCCGGGCCGGAGAATCCCTGTTACCGCTGCCTGGTGCCGGAATTGCCGCCGCCGGAGGCCGCGCCGTCTTCCACCCAAATCGGCATCCTGGGCGCGGTGGCCGGGACCATGGGCTGCCTCCAGGCGGTGGAGGCCCTGAAACTGCTATTGGGAATGAATAGCGATCTAACCCATCGCCTCCTGGCCTATGACGGGCTTAAGGGGCGGTTTCAGTCGATTAAGCGGGTTAAACGGGCGGATTGCCCCCTGTGCGGGGTGGAAAAGTGAGCAGTAAGCAGCGAGCAGTGAGCAGTAAAAGCAAAATCCGCAGGGGAAGTCCCCCTTTAGGAAAGGGGGACTTGGTGGCGCAGGCTTTCCAGCCTGTGCAGTTCCTTCTCGTTCCCAAGCTCCAGCTTGGGAACGCAAATTTTTGGCCGAAGCTCCTGCTTCGGCGCCTTAGTCCTTTGTGTCTTTGTGTCTTAATGGTAAAGTAATTCTATATGATTATCGATGACCCGTTAATCATCGCCGGAAGGCGCTTCCGCTCCCGCCTCATGGTGGGCACGGGAAAGTTTCCTTCCGCCGCGGCCCTGAAGGCCGCGCTGGACCAATCCGGGGCGGAGATCGTCACCGTGGCCCTGCGCCGGGTGGATCTAGGCAAAACGGAGGGGGACAGCATCATGTCGGTGCTGGACCCCCAGAAATACCTGATTCTCCCCAACACTTCCGGGGCCCGCACCGCGGACGAGGCCGTGCGCCTGGCCCGCATGGCCCGGGCCATGGGCCTGCCGCCCTGGGTGAAGCTGGAACTCACCCCGGAGCCCAAGTATTTGCTGCCGGACCCGTTGGAGACCCTGAAGGCTGCGGAACGGCTGGTGAGTGAGGGCTTTGTGGTGCTGCCCTACATCCAGGCCGACCCCGTCCTGGCCAAGCGCCTGGAAGAGGCGGGCTGCGCCACGGTCATGCCCCTGGGCGCGCCCATCGGCAGCAACCGGGGCCTACGCACCCGGGACATGATCCGCATCATCATCGAGCAGGCCAAGGTGCCGGTGGTGGTGGACGCGGGCCTGGGCGCGCCTTCCCACGCCGCGGAGGCCATGGAGCTGGGGGCCGACGCGGTGCTGGTGAACACCGCCTTGGCCGACGCCCGGGACCACGGGGCCATGGCCCGGGCCTTCGCCCTGGCGGTGGAGGCCGGCCGCCTGGCCTACCTGGCTGGCCTGGGCCCGGAGCGGGAGACGGCCGCTGCCTCGAGTCCGCTGACGGGGTTTTTGGAGTAACCCCGAAGTAGTGATGTAGAATTTTGCAGGCACGATCGTTATCGGAAATTTAATGTAGCCGCAGGCTTCAGCCTGCGCCGGCACAGGCTGGAAAGCCTGTGCTACTGAATTTGGGTTTCTTGTTTTTTGGCAAAGAATTTGCATGCAACATGTTGATTTGAATAAGGAATCAGTTTAATTTATCAGTTTGGTTGCGGCCTCAGCCGCGCTGTGCCACAATTCTTTTTCCACTCGTTCCCAAGTTGCACTTGGGAACGAAAATGGTTGCCAAGCTTAGCTTGAATATCATGCGTTCCCAAGCCAAGATTGGGAACGAGATAGGAAGTCCCCCCCTGTCATTCTGAGGGAGCGAAGCGACCGAAGAATCTTTAAAATATGAGACCCTTCGCTTCGCTCAGGGTGACAAACTAGTACCATGTAACATTGTCTTTTTCGTATAATGCGGTATAATAGGGCAAATTCCAAGGGGGAGGGATTTGCCATGAAACCGCGATACCGGGTGACGTTAACCGAACAAGA
>VGSO01000050.1 GCA_016874945.1 Deltaproteobacteria bacterium | reverse complement strand
TTTAAAGCTGGCTCATCTTGACAAACATAACCGGAGACCCTTGGGGCTGTCAAGGTTTATGGGGAAACCGGTCACTGCTTACCCCTGACCAACTAAAAAGGGCCGCGGGTTTCCCCCGCAGCCCTTTAACCCTTTAATCAGTTATCGTCTGTCTTCTTAACGGAAAAAACTAATTCCTTATAATTTACGGCAGGAAAAATTCTTCCTTCAGCATGGGCGGCTTAAATTCCAGCACCCGGAACAGCAGCACCGGCACGGTGGCGTGGGAGACCACCTTTTCCGCGGTGCTGCCCAGGACCCAGGCCACTTCTCCCCGGCCATGGGTGGCCATGGCGATGAGGTCGTAGTTATTTTTGTCGGCGTACCCGATGATCTCCCGGGGGGGCACGCCTTCCACGCAGGCGAAGTCGACTTTCAGACCCGCAGCCTCCAGGTCTTGGGCGGCTTGGGACAGGAAGGTTTGGCAGACCTTCTTTTCCTGGGCCGCCGCGGCTGCCAGCACGGAGCCGGGCGCTTCCCCCATCTGCTCGGTGTGGCAGACATGGATCAGGGTTACTTGCGATTTGCAGGCTTTGGCCAGTTCGGCTACCTGGGTGAGGACTTTAGCTGCCAGTTTAGACCCATCCAATGGAACCAAAATCTTCTTAAACATACTGCCCTCCTGAGTCTCAAGATGTGGGGGGCCAGTCCCATAATTGCCCTACAGCCCTGAGCTTATCTAATATAAAAATTAAGACCGCACTTTCCCATTGTCAATTCACCCAAAAAAGTTTTGATTATTTTTTCGTCTCCGGGTCGGGGCCATTGTCGGCCGGGCGGTCGCCTTTATACAGGCCGCGCTGCAATACCCGGTGATAGCTGGTAAAATCGCCATCAGAGACATCGCTTTCCAGGTGCTGGGCCATCATTTTCAATTTGGCGTCCAGATCATCCAGATAATAAACCAGAAGGGCTTCCCGGGTTTTGGGAGGCACCGGCGAGCCGAATTCCAGAGACCCGTGGTGGGATAAGATGATGTGCTCCAGTTGGAGCAGGAGGTCGGGATCGGAAAAATTCAGAGCCCGGGCCTCTTCCCGCACCATTTCCCAGCCCAGGACGATGTGGCCCAGGAGCTGGCCCGGCACGGTCATCTCCGGAGCGTGGGGGTTGGCCAGTTCCTTGAGTTTCCCCAGGTCGTGAAGAATGGCCCCGGCCACCACCAGGTCCGGATTTAGGTCGGGATAGACCGCCAGGGAGGCCAAGGCATGGCGGGCCACGTACCAGGTGTGCTCCAGGAGGCCGCCCAGATAAGGGTGGTGGTAGACCCGGGCCGCCGGGTAATCGATAAACTCCGCCTGGTATTTTTCCAAGAGGCGCATCACCAGGGCCTTGAGGGGGGGCCGGAGATTGGCGTCGGCCAGCTCCCACAGGTCCCGCCACAGCTCCTGGCGGTCATGGGGGGTGGCGAGGATGAGCAGCTCGGGGTCAAATCCGGGCAAGTCTTTTCCCTGGGACTGGAGTTCCATTACCCGGACGATTTTCCGGATATTCAACTGGCGCTTGCCCTGGTAGCTTTCCACCTGGGCCCGGATGCCCACAAATTCTCCGGCGGTGAAGGGGCCGGGGTGCTGGGCCAGGGCTTCGCCCCAGACCCGGCCTTCCATGACGCCGGTCTTGTCTCCCAGTTCCAGGGCCAGAAAGGGTTTGCCCGTCTTGTCGGTGCGCTTTTCCACCCGGCGCAGTTGGAAATACTGGGCCACCGGGATGCCTTCCTGGAGGTCTGCGATGAATTGATGGGCCAAGGAATTCCCTCAAATAATTAATATCTTATCATACTCGGACGACGGTCCTGGGTCAAGCAAACCCCCCTTGACATAATTTTATTCATAATTATATTTAAATTGTTGAAAAAATTGCCGATATGAAAAAAGAGCCCCTGTTTGAGGAAAAAAAATTAACATTTTTTCCTTGACGGAATTCTAAAAATAAGTAGAATTATCTTTTTCAATTCTACTTGTTGCCTGACATAGCTATGGGATTAAAAATACATGGAAAAAGAGTATCTTAAGAAGTTTTTGAAAATCGGCGGCTTGGGCGAGTCTCTGGTTGCTTTTGATCAACTGCCTTTTGCCATCCAGGAGGAAGAGGCCGAACCTTTGGGGTTCCGGGGCAATTACGACCTGGAAGCGGAAGAGGAACTGGAGGTCACGGAGCAACTGGACGCGTCCGCCTATGGTGGTCTGGAACTGTCCGAAGAGGAGATGGAAGAGGGGCTGGAAACCGAAGAAATCCCGGAGCATGAAGGACTGGTAGCCGCTTATTTTCGAGAAATGCTCCGGTATTCCATTCTGTCCCCGGAAGAAGAGCGCAATCTGGGCCGCATCATTAAAGAAGGCCAGGATCATATGCTGAAGGTGGTCTCCATAGTGGATTCCAGCCTGGAGGAAATGCAGTACCTCAAAAAGAAAGTCCAGCAATGGTTCCAGTTGCCGGAGAAGACCGCCCAGGCTAAGGAAAAGCTCTTCAAGGTCATCCGCCAGAAACTGCACCAGATTCTGAAGCATCATCCCGAGGCCCGGGAGATCAAGGAGTTGGAGTCCCGCATCAGGGATACGGAAGATGAAGTCAACCAGGCCCGGGACCAGATGATCAAGGCCAACCTGCGCCTGGTGGTAAGCATCGCCAAGAAGTATCTCCACCGGGGTTTAACCTTCTCCGATCTGATCCAGGAAGGCAACTTGGGTCTGATGAAGGCCGTGACCCGGTATGACTACACCACGGGCTACCGGCTGAGCACCTTTGCCTCCTGGTGGATCCGCCAGACCATCACCCGGGCTATTTACGACAAGACCCGGACCATCCGGATTCCGGTACATCTCCAGGAAATCCGCAACCGCTGTTACCGGGCTTTCTATGACCTCTTAAAAGAACTGGGCCGGGAACCTACATTGAAAGAAATCTCGGAACGCTCCGGGGTGGCGGAGGATAAGATCCTTATGGTCACCAACCTGGCGGATGAACTCATCAGCCTGGAAACTCCGGTGGGGGACGAAGGGGACCGGCTGGGCGACTTCATCCGCAACGACAGGGCCATGTCTCCTTATGAAGAAATCCTGGAGTCCCAACTGGAAGAAAAGACCGGGGGCATTTTAACCACCCTTACCGACCGGGAAGAAAGGATTATGAAGATGCGGTTCGGTATCGGTGAGGAAGTGGAACACACCCTGGAAGAAATCGGGCGGGCCTTTAGTGTGTCCCGGGAGCGCATCCGGCAGATTGAAAAGAAGGCCCTGAAACGCCTCAAGCACCCCACCCGCAAAGCGGCCCTGGAGGACTTTCTGGAATAAACCCAAGCCCAGCCCTGTAACCCTGAAAAGGAAGGGGGGGAGGAGGACGGATGGCAGGACTGAGCAATGATAAACTGGCGGAAGTGAAAGACCGGCTGCTGGAAAGAAAGCGGCGGCTCTGGCAGGAAGTCAAACAGCAGCTCAAAAGCAATGTGGGCGACGGCTACCAGGAAATGCTGGCCACGGCCCGGGACGAGGAGGACCAGGCCTCCGTCAGCCTGCTGGCGGAAACCCACCTGGCCCTCTTAGGCCCCAAGCGCCAGGAGCTGGAGGCCATCGAAGAGGCCCTGAACCGCCTGGAAGCCGGGGCTTACGGACTGTGCGAGGTCTGCGGCCAGCCCATTGAACCCCGGCGGCTGGAAATCATGCCGGAGACCCCCCTATGCCGGGGTTGCATGTCCCAACGGGAAAAACTGGCCAAGGCCGCAGCGCGGTGATGGTTACCGATAATTGCAAACACCAAAGGCGGGGGGCCAAGCCTCCCGCCTTTTTTGTGCGCCGAGCATGCACCGCAGTTTGGAGGCGGAAGTCCTCTACCCAACCTGATGAAGGTGAAGGGTGGACCTATACCGGCAAACCTTTGGCTGCTTAATTTGCCATATTATCTATGAAGCATAACACTAGAGGCTCTTGCAAAATTACTTAATGCCACCCCTTGTCATTCTGAGCGAAGCGAAGAATCTCGTATTTACAAGAGGTTGAGATCCTTCACTTCGTTCAGGATGACAACAAAACGAGTTTTGCAAGAGCCTCACTAGAATTCCTATTTCGATTCGATGTAGGCGTAGGCCGAATGGTTGTGGATGGATTCGAAGTTTTCCGACTCCACCGAATACCAGTTGAAGTTATCGTTCTGGCTGAGTTTGTGGGCGATCTCCCGGACCACGTCCTCCACGAACATGGGGTTGGAGTACGCCTTTTCGGTGACGTGTTTCTCATCCTGGCGCTTTAAGAGGGCGTAAACCTCGCAGGAAGCCGATTCTTCCACCAGCCGGATGAGGTCTTCAATCCAAAAGAATTTTTTATAACGCACCTTAACCCGCACCTCACCCCGCTGGTTGTGGGCGCCCGCCTGGCTGATCTCCTTGGAGCAGGGGCACAGGGTGGTGATGGGCACGGTGATGCCCACGACGAGGTCGACGCGGCCGTCTTCATCCAGGGAGCCCTGGAAGGAGCAGATGTATTCCATCAGGCCCCGGGCCCGGGACACTGGAGCCTCCTTATCGATGAAGTAGGGGAAGGTCATTTCCAGGTGCGCCGAGTGGGCGTTGAGGCGGCGCCGGGTCTCCTCCAGGATGGGGCCGAGCCTCCTCAGGCTGATGTCCCGGCGGTGTTCGCTGAGGATTTCGACGAAGCGGCTCATGTGAGTGCCCTTGTGGCGGTGGGGCAGGTTGACGTACATGTTGATGCGGGCCACGGTGTGCTGGGTGCCGTTGAACTTGTCCAGGACCACGATGGGGTAGGAGATGTCCTTGACCCCCACCTTGTCGATATCGATGGTGTGGGGGCTGACGTGGTTCTGGACGTCGGGTATGGCCATAGGAATGGTTGCCGTGGGAGATTTATGGGTCTTCATAGACTCAGTTCCCTGGTGGGTTTTAAAACTCCATACCAAAAATTATAAAAAACTTCTGGGGGTTGGGAGAGGGGGAGTGGGGGAGGGGGTAGGGGCCGTCGGCCCCTAGCCCCCTCCCTCACAACTTCCCTCACGGATATCTGAACCTCTCCGCCACCGCCCGGGCGTGGAGATAAAGCCCCTCGTTTTCCGCCAGCAGGATGACCGTATTTTTCAGGGCCTGGAGCGCCTCGAAAGAGAGGTGCTGGAAGGTGGGCTTCTTCACAAAGTCATCCACCGACAGGCCGGAAAACATGCGGGCGCAACCGCCCGTGGGCAGCACATGGTTGGTCCCGGAAGCATAATCCCCCACCGGCACCGGGGCGTAAGGACCCAGGAAGATGGAGCCGGCGTGCTTGATGCGGGGGAGCACGCTGAAGGGTTCTTTGGTCATGATTTGCAAGTGCTCCGGGGCGTAGAGGTTGGCGAAGTTCACCGCGGCCTCCAGGCTGTAAGTCACCAGCACCGCGGAGTATTTCCCCAGAGCCTGCTCGATGATCTCCCGGCGGGGGAGGCGGGGGAGTTCCTTATTAATGATCTCCACCACCCGCTGGGCCAGGCCGGCGTCGGGGGTGACCAGCACCGCGGCGGCTTCCGGGTCGTGCTCCACCTGGGAGAGGAAGTCCATGGCGCAGAAGCGGGCCTCCGCGGTGTCATCCGCCACGATGAGGGCTTCGCTGGGGCCCGCGGGGGAGTCGATATCCACCTGGCCGAAGACCAGGAGCTTGGCCGCGGTGACGTACTTGTTCCCCGGACCTACGATCTTGTCCACCCGGGGGATGAGATCGGTCCCGTAAGCCATGGAACCGATGGCCCAGGGGCCGCCGATTTTATAAAGGCGCTGGGCCCCGGCCAGGTGGGCCGCCACCAGGGTGGCGGAGTTCACCGCCATTTCCGGTCCCGGCGGGGTGCAGGCGATGATTTCTTTGCATCCGGCCACCTTGGCGGGAATGATGTTCATCAGGGCGCTGGAAGGGTAGGAGGCCAGGCCTCCGGGGATGTAGCAGCCCACCCGGTCCAGGGGGCGGATGAGGCGGCCCGCCAGCAACCCCGGGCGCACTTCCAGGGCGTAAATCTCCCGCTCCTTCTGGGTCTGGTGGAATTTTTCGATATTGGCGGCCGCGGCCTGGAGCGCCGCCAGCACCTGGGGGTCCAGGGCGGCGTAGGCCGCGTCGATTTCTTCGGGGCTGGCTTCCAGCTCCGCCGGGATGAGATCGCTTTTGAACTGCCGGTGCTGCCGGACGGATTCCTGGTCGCCGTGCTCTTTAATCGCGGCCAGGATGGGCCGCACCACTTCAAAGACCTGGGAGACGTCCTCCTGGGACCGGGTGAGGATGGCCTGGAGCCGCTCCGAGGGGAGGTCCGCCAGATATTCCACCTGTAAACCTGCCATGGGCAGGAGCCGCCTTTCATTTCGGAAGATTATAGAGATTTTTTATTATATCCGATTGTTCTAAGAAGAACAAAATAGAAAGTGAGCGGGGAGCAGTAAGCGGCGAACCGCGAACAGTAATCAATAATCCTGGCCCCCCGTAAATTTTGGGTGCCGCGGGTCTCCGCGCCGGCTAAACTGAGTTTGCTGTAACATTAACCACAGAGACGCTGAGGGCCCAGAGAATACACAAAGAAAAAGATTTGTGTCTCGGCATAAAAACGGCTTGGGGACTTTTTAAACTTCTGTCAATCCTTTTTCCCCCAGCCTTAGTGGTTAATATTGGCAACTGACGCAGACGGGCACGGAGGCCCGTCCCACTGATCACTGATTACTGCTCGCTTGCCAACTTCCCGGCGCCGGGATAAAATTCATCATGCAAGTGGTCTTTTCCTTTTTCCTGCGGGCGTTTATTTGCCTGTTATTCGCCAAATTCCTCCTCCAATCCCTGGGGGTGGATGAGCCGCGGTACTTGGTGGGGATGACCCTGGTGCTGGTGGGCAATATTTATCTGTTCGATTTTCTGGAATTCCGGGGCCGTTGGGTCCGGCGCCGGTGGAAGTTTAGACGGGAGGATAATTCCAGGAACGCCGGGACCGCCGATTAACGCCGATTTGCCGATTTGCCCCAGACAATTTCGTAAGCTAAACCTGGTCGGTTTCAAATTATATCAATCTTCCTTTCAAATACTGCCCACCGATTCGTTAACCTGTTAATTATCCTTACTATTTTAGCCGAAAACCGACAACCGCAAACCGAGAACCGCATCGGCGGGAGGCCGGGATAACCGGCTTTTTTTTCCTTGACACCCAAGGGCAAATTGTTTTAAGTATTTTGAGCATTAATTCACATGGGTAATCTCCCGAAAATTCCGAAGTTATGAAATTGACGAATCTCCTGTCCACCCAAAAGTCCCTCATCCTGGACCGGTGGCTGAACCAGATCTTAGCGAATTACCCCCCTCAAACCGCCCAATTTTTTAAGCGGGAAAAGGACCGTTTTGACAATCCCGTGGGATACCGGATCATCCAGGGCATCACCGAGCTTTACCAGGGGCTGGTCAGCGGCGCGGACCGGGACCAACTCCTGGACAGCCTGGACGAAGTGGTCCGCATCTGGGCGGTGCAGGATTTCACTCCTTCCCAGGCCCTGGCCTTTGTCTTTCTCTTGAAGAAGATCATCCGGGAGGAACTGGCCCAGGAGCTTCAAGACTTGGAGCTGGCGGAGGAATGCCTGGAATTGGAATCCCGCATCGACGGATTGGCCCTGCTGGGTTTCGATGTGTACATGAAGCGCCGGGAAAAGCTCTATGAAATCCGGGTGGACGAAGTTAAAAAACGGATTGGCGGGCTGCTGCGCAGCAAGGGCATAGATCTGGCGAATCTTTAGGGTAGGGACAGAAAACCGTAATAACAAATGAGGTGACGATAAATGGATTTTTTTAAACGTCATTTTATGGTGGCCCTGACCGCGGTGCTGGGTCTGGTGATCATCGCCTATGTGGGGGTCCAATTCAACCTGACGATGTTCTTCGGGGTGGTGGTTCCCTACCTGGCGATCCTTATCTTCTTTGAGGGGATTATTTACCGGGTCATTAAATGGGCCCGGTCGCCGGTGCCTTTCCGGATTCCCACCACCGGGGGCCAGAACCGGACTCTCCCCTGGGTGGAAAGGAACTGGCTGGACAGGCTGGATAACCCGGCCACCGGCAAGCACCTGTTGGGCCGGATGGCCCTGGAAGTGCTGGCCTTCCGCAGCCTGTTCCGCAATACCCGGACGGAGTTGCTCCGGTCCAAGGAGGATCCCCAAGGCGCCAAACTGGTGCACTGGTCCTACAAATGGCTGTGGCTAGGGGCGATAGCCTTCCATTACGCCTTCCTGGTGGTGATTTTGAGGCACCTCAGGTTCTTCACCGAACCGACCCCGGGCTTTGTCCAACTTCTGGACCACATGGACGGGTTCGCCCAGTTCTTCATGCCCACGGTGTTTATCAGCGGCGTGGTGCTGGTGTTGGCGGTTCTCTATCTTCTGGGCCGGCGCATCACCAACCCCATGCTGCGCTATATCTCCCTGGCCGCAGACTATTTCCCCCTGCTGCTCATCCTGGGCATTGCCACTACCGGCATCCTGATGCGCTATTTCTTTAAGACGGACATCGTGGCGGTGAAGCAGTTGGCCCTGGGACTGGCCACGTTGAAACCGGTGGTGCCGGCGGGCATCGGCTCCCTGTTTTATATCCATTTCTTCCTGGTCTGCGTGCTCTTTGCCTATTTCCCCTTCAGCAAGCTGATGCACGCGCCCGGGATATTCATGAGCCCCAGCCGGAACCTGGTGGCCAACAACCGCTGGGTCTTGCACGTCAACCCCTGGAATTATCCGGTGAAGTTCCACTCCTACATGGAGATTGAAGACCAATACCGCGAAGCAATGATCGAGGCTGGACTTCCGGTGGAAAAGGAGCTTAAATAACATGGCGAAAGTTCCCAAACCAGAAGAGCTATTGTCGGGGATCAGTTATAAGCCCCCGGAGAAGGGGTGGATGGCCGTCAAGCCCGACCTCCGTCCGGGCACTTACGTCAACGCCGCTTCGGCCAAATGGTTGAAATTTCTTGACTATCCCTTTCCACGGGACTGGTCCGTGGCTGATGAAGACTGGAAGCTGCCTCCCAACTGGCGGGAAATCGTCCTGGAGGGCATGGAAGACCGGCTGGCCCGGTTCCGGTCCCTGAAGGTCTTTTTTGATATCTGCGTGCGCTGCGGCGCCTGCGCCGACAAGTGCCACTTTTTCCTGGGCACCGGCGATCCCAAGAATATGCCGGTTTTGCGGGCCGAGCTGATGCGCTCCGTTTATAAGCGCTACTTCACCGTGGCGGGGCGCGTCCTGGGAGAGGTGGCGGGCGCCCGGGACCTGGACGAACAGGTCCTGAGGGAGTGGTTTTCCTACCTCCACCAGTGCACCATCTGCCGGCGCTGTTCGCTGTTCTGTCCTTACGGCATCGACATGGCGGAGATGACCATTCTGGGCCGGGAGCTGTTGAGCTCCGTGGGCCTCAATATTGAATGGGCCGCGGCCTCGGTGGGGAGCTGCTATGAGAAGGGCAGCCACATCGGCGCCACCCCCCAGGCCTACAAGGACATGATCGACTTCCTGGCCGAGGAAAACGAGCGCATCACCGGCGTCACCACCGAGGTGACCTACAACCGCAAGGGCGCGGAGATTTTGTTCGTCGTGCCCTCCGGCGACTACTTCGCCGACCCCGGCAGCTACACCATGATGGGCTACCTGCTGCTCTTCAAGTATCTGGACCTGGACTACACCATGAGCACCTACGCGGCCGAGGGCGGCAACTTCGGCTGGTTCATCTCCCACGAGATGGGCAAACGCCTCAACGCCAAGATTTACGAAGAGGCCAAGCGCCTCAAGGTCAAATGGATCATGGGCGGCGAATGCGGCCACATGTGGCGCATCTGCAACCAATACATGCCCACTTATTACGGGCAGCCGGTGGACTTTCTGGAAGAGCCGGTGTCGCCCATCACCGGCACCAGGTTTGAGAACGCCAAGACTCACAAGATGGTGCACATCTCCGAGTTCACCGCGGACCTGATACACCACGGCAAACTCAAGCTGGACCCCAGGCGCAACGCCCATATCAAGCTGACCTTCCATGACTCCTGCAACACCAGCCGGGGTATGGGCATTTTCGAGGAACCCCGCTACATCATCAAGAGCGTTCTGCCCGAAGAGAACTTCGTGGAAATGCCGCCCCACACCATCCGGGAGCGGACCTTCTGCTGCGGCAGCAGCGCCGCCCTGAACGCCGATGAGTTCATGGAAACCCGGATGAAGGGGGGCCTGCCCCGGGCCACCGCGGTGCAATACGTGGCGGAGAAATACGGGGTGAACCATCTGGGCTGCATCTGCGCCCTGGACCGGGCCACCCTGCCCACCCTGGTGAACTATTGGGTGCCGGGCATGGAAGTCACCGGCATCACTGAATTGGTGGGCAACGCCCTGGTGTTTGATGACGAGATCGATCGGGACATGGATCTGCGTGACCGGGAGTTGGTATATCCCATAGTCAAAGGTGAGGCCGGGGAAGAAACCGAGGAAGCCGGGATGGAAGCGGCGGAGGCCCCGGAAGCCGAGGAAGGTGAGTAAATGACTGGCGACGGCAATTACAAAAACGAGTTTGGGGTATTCGCCGAGAAGCCCAAAGTCCGGAAGAAGATCTATGACCGCAATAAAGTCTTTGCCGGTCTGGCTATCTTCCTGGTTTTGGTGACTCTCCCGTTATGGAAAAATCTGGGGAAAGCGGTGCCGGCCCCCAAGCCCAGTCTGGACACCCCGGCCATCCAGAAGCTTGCGGCGAAGGAAAAGAAGTGCGTCGAGCCCACGGCCTGGATTCGGGTCAATCACATGCAGATGCTGGTGGACTGGCGGGAAGAGGTGGTGCGCAACGGGCCCCGGGACTACACCGCCTCCGATGGGCGGAAATTCGGCGCCAGCCTTTCCAACACCTGTATGGATTGTCACTCCAATAAGAGCCAGTTTTGCGATCAATGCCACAACTACGTTGCGGTTGCGCCCACCTGTTGGGGCTGCCATCTGGATAAGGAAAAGAAGCAGGTGGCTAAGGCGGAGGGAAAGTGATGGGTATGGACAGAAGAAAATTTATCAAAGTCGCCGGACTCTCCACCTTGTTGGGGCTGGGAGGGAAGTCAGCCTTTGAACTGCTCTTTCCCGGTGAGCTGGAGGCGGCCTTCCTGACCAAGCCGGAAGCCCTGAAGGGCAAACGCTGGGCCATGGTGGTGGACATGAAGAAAATGGACGAAGCCACCGCCCAGAAGTGCATCGAGGCCTGCCACAAGGTCCACAACGTGCCTAACTTGGACAATCCGGTGAACCCCAAGGATAAGGTTTCTCCCGATGAAAAAGTCCGGTGGGAGATCAAGTGGATCTGGGCGGAGCATTTCCATAACGCGTTTCCGGGAATGGATTACGCCAACATGCCGGAGAAGGTGGCGCACCTGCCGTTTCCGCTGCTGTGCAACCACTGCGACAATCCGCCCTGCGTGCGGGTCTGCCCCACCCAGGCCACCTACCGGCGGCCCGACGGCCTGGTGATGATGGACATGCACCGCTGCATCGGCTGCCGGTTCTGCATGGCAGGTTGCCCCTTCGGCGCCCGAAGCTTCAACTGGAGAGACCCCCGGCCTTTTATCAAGGAGGTGTTCCAGGATTATCCCACCCGGGAGCCGGGAGTGGTGGAGAAGTGCACCTTCTGCGAGGAGCGGTTGGCCAAAGGACAGCTTCCCGCCTGCGTGGTGGCCTCCAACGGCGCCTTGATCTTCGGGGATCTGACGGACGCCAAGTCCAAGGTTCGGGAAGTCCTGAAGGAAAAATTCACCATCCGGCGCAAGCCCTTCCTGGGCACCAACCCGCAAGTCTACTACATCGTGTGAGGTAGGTCATGCTTGAAAATGCGCTAACCGGCAGCAAGAGATATTACACTCTCCTGGGCATCCTGGGCGGCCTGGTCATTCTGGGCTTTCTCGTCTACCTGCGGCAGTTGCAGTTCGGCCTGGGGATCACCGGCATGGGCCGGGACGTGTCCTGGGGCTTTTACATCGCCCAATTCACCTACCTGGTCGGAGTGGCCGCCTCCGCGGTGATGGTCGTCCTGCCTTACTATCTGCACAACTACAAAGCCTTCGG
>VGSO01000049.1 GCA_016874945.1 Deltaproteobacteria bacterium | reverse complement strand
AGGCTCTTGCAAAATTACTTATTGCCGCCCCTTGTCATTCTGAGCGAAGCGAAGAATCTCGTATTTACAAGAGGTTGAGATCCTTCACTTCGTTCAGGATGACAACAAAACGAGTTTTGCAAGAGCCTCTTTATGTCAATCTTTTTTATATTTTCTTGAAAATTTCTCTAATTTTGGTATGTTAACCAAAAAAATGGGACTTGATACCCGACATAGCATTCTGATTCTCCATAACCAAAAAGGACTAAGGAGGGATATATGGAACGAAAAACAAAAGTCAGTTTCCAAGGGAGGGAGATTGAAGTAGTTGAAGTTGATTTTAAGGTTATAAAAGAAGAATGGAACGAATATGATTTAGCCGACGGTACGAGAATTAGGCTAAAAGTCGTTGCCACATCCTTCGCCAGGGCATTAGACGAATTTGATAATGATGGGAATCCCGTGTACATAGTGAAGACATCAAATGTGTTAGGTCTTTCAGCTCCAGAAAATTTAAAGAGAGGATCCTTAAAAGGGACCAAGGAGACCCATTAATTTTGGTTAAAAGACTTGAGATTGAAGGTACTACTTATGGCGGTGTCTTAAGTTCCAACTATGGAGATATCCCCAAGTATGTGGAAACTAGTGTGCAAGGCGAAGTACAAGGCACTATAGAGGCTCCATTATATGCTTCATATTTAAATGTATTGCCCGTAAACACAAGGGGGGGGCGAAATGAACAAAACTTATTGATAATCAACTTTTATTTTGCCCAGCAACTGCATGATTCAAATAGCAGAGACTATAGGTTAGAAAATTTTGTTGCTTATAAGATCGCTGAAGTTGCAGAAGTAGAATATATAATTGTTTCTAAAGAAGAAAATATCTTCGAGATATGGATTGTAATTAATGAAATGGATAGAATGGTTAGAGAAAGAATTTATGATATTGAATATGACATAATCGAACATTTTAGGGATATTTACTTTGATTTTCATATAGTTTTCAGAAATAATCGAGATATAAATGAACTTTTCTCAGCAAATGCCATAATAATTTACCAGAAATAAATTTAATAATTTATGCCCAGTGAGTCGGAACATTTAAATAAAGCAGAATATAATGAAAGATATTATTTATCATTTGATTTAGATAGCACACCATATTTAGATTGGGTAGTTAATGGTATTTTTTATTCAGCAGTTCATTATATCGAAACTTATCTCGCAATTAAGGGAAAGCATCCAACATCGCATGGAGAAAGAAATGCAGACATAAGAGATGACGAAAATTTAGGAAGAGATATATTTAAAAAATTTATTTCATTAAAGGACGATAGTGAAGCTGGGCGTTATTACATGCAAAACTTCACTCCCAGAGATATTCGACAATATATAATCCCTCAAGTAGATGATATTAA
Organism: Deltaproteobacteria bacterium; assembly: GCA_016874945.1. Classification (GTDB taxonomy): domain Bacteria; phylum Desulfobacterota; class Desulfobaccia; order Desulfobaccales; family 0-14-0-80-60-11; genus VGSO01. The sequence continues at coordinate 10,937 of VGSO01000049.1, read as the reverse complement.
GCAGTATTTGAAGAAATATGTCCCACAAATTCGATTGGCTTAAAATTTAAAATAGATATCCGGGTTTCTTCATTTATCAAATCTGTATTAAGGCCGGTTGGTTGATAACCGGCCTAATTTTTTGTATGTTTTATGGGGGCTTTTAAGGGGCAATGACTCCTTTTCTTGTTCCCTGCCCTTGAAACCTGAAACCTGACACCTTATACCAAGTTGCGATCAAACGAGTAAAAATGTCATTCTGAGCGCAGCGAAGAATCTAGATTCTTCACTCCGCTTCGCTCCGTTCAGAATGACAAACAAAAATTACCTCTTTGACGGCAACTTGGTATTACACCTGCCAAGGAGAACATATGCGGGAAATTGAGGTGAGCCAAATCACCCGGGCGGTGAAGGACGCGGCCATTGCGGCCAATTATGAGGCCGGGGAGGATTTGCTGGCGGCCTTGCGCCGGGGAATGGAGGAGGAAGAGTCCCCCGCAGGGAAGGAAATTTTTCGCCAGCTTCTGGAAAACGCCCAAATCGCCGCGACTGAGCGCATCCCCATGTGCCAGGACTGCGGTCTGGCCGTGGTTTTCGTGGAGTTGGGCCAGGAAGTTCACCTGGCGGGCGGCTCCCTGGAAGAAGCCATCCAGGAGGGCGTGCGTCAAGGCTACGTGGAGGGGTTCTTAAGAAAATCCCTGTGCCATCCCCTGACCCGGGCCAACACCGGGGACAACACCCCGGCCATTATCCATACCGAGATCGTTCCCGGCGACCGCCTGAACATCATGGTGGTCCCCAAGGGCGGCGGCAGTGAAAACATGAGCCGCCTTTATATGCTCAAACCCGCGGAAGGCTGGGCCGGCATCAAGGAAAGAGTGGTGGAAACGGTCCGGGACGCGGGACCCAACCCCTGTCCTCCCATTATCGTAGGGGTGGGCATCGGCGGCAACTTCGAACGGGCCGCGTACCTGGCCAAGAAGTCCCTGGTGCGGGAAATCGGCCACCCCAACCCGGACCCGGAACTGGCCAAATTGGAACGGGAGCTGCTGGTTGCGGTGAATGACCTGGGTATCGGCCCCCAGGGTCTGGGAGGCCGCGTCACCGCCCTGGCGGTGCACCTGCTCATGGAGCCCTGCCACATCGCCTCGCTGCCGGTGGCGGTGAACATCCAGTGCCACTCCACCCGGCATAAAGAAGTGGCGGTTTAGCGGGCCGGCGGTTCGGCTGTTAGCTGTTAGTTTTCATTTTCAGTGTTTTGCCAAACTGCCAACTGCCAACTGCCAACTGCTGAACCGTCACCCCGTCAAAATGCCGCACAGATTCGAAATAAATATTTCCTGGATTCATAAATTGTTTGCTAACATGGAAGCCTGACCGCGACCGCGTTGGCCGAAGTCACAGATAATACCGAGTTGCGATCAAACGAGTAGAATTGTCATTCTGAGCGCAGCGAAGAATCTAGATTCTTCACTCCGCTTCGCTCCGTTCAGAATGACAAACTCAAAATTACCTCTTTGAGCGCAACTTGGTATAAAACCGTCATCCGGGAGAGCGACCGCGATGCAGTGTCCAGCCTGTGAAGAAGTGGATCTGAGGCCCGTGCTCACCAGGCAAGGGGTGGAGGTGGATTATTGCGACCGGTGCCAGGGCGTCTGGCTTGATCGGGGAGAGCTGTTTCATTTTGCCAAAGACCCCAAGAAAGTAGCCCAAAAACTGGAAGAGGCCCTGAAGACCCAAAAGCCCCTGGGCAAGATCTGCCCCGTCACCCAGGAGCCTATGGTGGAAATTACCTACCCGGGAGGGCTGCGGCTGGATTATTGCCCCAAGTCCGGGGGGTTGTGGTTAGACACAGATGAACTAAAGGCCTTGCTGGCCGACGAACCCAATCTCAAGTTAACCCTGGACCCGGCGACGCTGGCCCCCCCTGCCCCCGAGACCTCCCAGGCGCCGGCGTTGGGATTATTGCGCCTTCCCAACCGTTTCCTGAGTTCCATGGGCGTGCTTCTCAGTCTTTACGGGCTGTTAACCCTCCTCCTCATCGTGTTGGTGCATTTGGACGCCCTGGGGCTGAGCGCCGCCTTTATCATATTCGGCGTTATGGCGTTTATTCAATTTCTGCTGGGGCCTTTTGTTATGGATATTACCCTCAAATGGCTCTTTAGGTTCCAGTGGGTCACTCCTGACGACCTGCCGGCGCATCTCCGGCAGTTCGTGGAACAATTCTGCCAGAAACAGGGAATCAGTTTTCCATCATTCGGCATAATCAACGACGGCGCGCCGCAAGCCTTCACCTATGGCCACACTCCCAATAACGCCCGGATTGTCGTATCACGGGGGCTGCTGGAACTCCTGGACGACCAGGAAGTGGAGGCGGTGGTGGCCCATGAGTTGGGCCATGCGGTCCATTGGGATATGCTGCTGATAACCGTGGCCCAAATCGTCCCCTTAATTTTTTACACCCTCTACCGATGGCTGCTGGATGTCGCGACCTCTACCAAGGGCAATGGAGACGACTCTGTTAAAGCCAGGATCACCGTGGTGCTGGCGGCCTTGGGGGCCTTTGCCGTCTATATCCTCAGCGAATACCTGGTGCTGTGGTTTTCCCGGCAGCGGGAGTATTATGCCGACCGCTTCGCGGGGGACGCCACCGGCGACCCGGGGCTGGTGGCCGGCGCCCTGGTGAAGATTGCTTACGGCCTGTCAGGGATGGAGAAAAAAGGCACGGAGGAGGAATCCCCTCGCCGGAGTTATGCCCTGTCATCGGTGAAGGCGTTAGGGATTTTTGACGAGAGCATGGCCCAGGCCCTGGCCATTTCCGGTTATGATCCGGCCGCGGCGGCAGCCGGCGAGGTGAGCCGGACCAACATCCGGGGGGCCATGTGTTGGGACCTTTGGAATCCCTGGGCCCGCTGGTACGAGCTCAATTCCACCCACCCCCTGGTGGCGAACCGGCTGCGGTATCTCTCGGACCACTCGCGGTTTCTCCGGAAAGAGCCTTATGTTACTTTCGATGAAACCCAGCCGGAATCTTATTGGGACGAATTTTTCGTGGATCTGGCGATCTATTTATTCCCGATAGTAACCTTTCTGGTTTTTGTGCCCCTTACCCTGGTTTGGTACGCCAAGCTGGCGCCGGTGCCGGCGGCGGTGTTTCCCGCGCTCCTGGGGATACTGGGCGGGGCTTTGCTCCTGCGGTATCACTTCTCCTATAAGGGGGATTATTTCCCCGGCATGAGCGTGGCCGCCCTCTTGAAGCGGGTCAAGGTCTCCGACGTCCGGCCCGTGGCCTGCACCTTGCAGGGCGCCGTCATCGGCCGCGGGGTTCCCGGTTTGATTTTTTCCAGCGATTTCATCATGCAGGATGAGACGGGAATCATCTTTTTGGATTACCGCCAGCCTTTTGCCCTCTGGGAGTTGCTCTTCGGGGTGCTCCAGGCGGGAAAATATAACGGCCGCCAGGTAGTGGTCCAGGGATGGTATCGCCGGTCCCCCATCCCGTACGTGCAAATCAAAACCCTCGAGTGCGACGGCGACACCATCAAGAGTTACATCCCCCATGTTCGGAGTCTCAGCCCTTATTTTTTCATCGTGGCCGCCCTGGTCTGGGGGATTAATTTACTGGTGCGCTAGCTGGCGTCGCCGAGAATGCGCCTGCGAATTGCGGGTTAGCGGTTCAGCCGTTGGATGATAGCTGTCTGCTGGTTAATAACTGCTAAACCGCCAAACCGCTATATTGATTCGAGGTAATCATGTCCAAAACCATAAGACTTACTCCCCCGCTGGGGGATGAAGATGTGCGGCAATTGGAGATTGGAGACCGGGTGCTGGTAAGCGGGGTAATTTACACCGCCCGGGACGCAGCCCACAAGAGGCTCATTGACCTTATCAATGCCGGGAAACCCTTACCGATGGAGATCAAGGGCCAGATTCTTTATTACGTGGGGCCGTCCCCGGCCCGTCCGGGGCGGGTCATCGGCGCCGCGGGACCCACCACCGCCTACCGCATGGACTCTTATGCCCCCACGCTTATCAAGCTGGGGCTGAAGGCCATGATCGGCAAAGGCAAACGCTCCCCGGAGGTTATCGCCGCCATGAGGGAGCACCAGGCCGTGTACCTGGGGGCCACCGGCGGCGCCGGAGCTTTGATCTCCCAGTGCATCAAGGCCGCGGAAGTGGTGGCTTTCCCGGAATTGGGGCCGGAAGCGGTCCACCGTCTGGTGGTGGAGGATCTTCCCACCATCGTCATCAACGACTGCCAGGGCCGGGATCTTTACGACGTGGGGGTGGCTAAATACCGGCGAGAAGGAAACGGTTAAGCTGATTTCCTTACCATTGCCGGGGAGAGATTCACGCATTATAGTATTCGTTGAATAATTTTTCGCCTTTGCTGGCATTTCAAATAAAAAATCCTTACCTCACGGCTTAAAATTCCGATAGTATTTAATCGGTTGCCGTATCAAGCAATCTCCCTCCATAACGGAGGTTTTGTGACTCCCGGTTTGGTTGCCCGATCATCCTGGGAGACTTATATTTTTAATTACTTAAGAAGAGTAATTCCGAGAACCCAAAATGACCGCGCCCCTGGACCTGATAAAAATCACCAACCGGGTCATTGAAAAGCGCCGCATCTTCAAGGAGTACAACTTCGGCCCCTTGAAGGACGACGCCTTGAAGACTTTCTTTGACCTGGCCCAGGAATATGAAACCCTGGAAAACTTCTACCGGGTGGCGGTGAGCGTCATCAAAGTGTTCTTTGACCTGGACTCCCGGCTTTATCTGCTGTGTTCCGGGGGGGCCCTGGAACTGGTGTGCGACAGCCTCCAAGGACTGTACCCACCCAAGACGCCGCCTTTGCCCCATATCCGCCTGGACAGCCAGGCTTATGGCGCCCATGGAGCCTGGGTGATACCCATTCGGGGCAACCTGCTGTTGGCGGACCAACTCCCCTTTTACGCCAAGGACCAAGTCATTGGCATGATGGAATTCTTTCCCGATGAGACCCTGAGCGAAGCTGACCGGTTTTTCTTTGAGAAGTACGCCAACCGCCTGGGTTACAACCTCCACATCAAAATCATCTCCTGGCAGAATATTCACCGCATCCGCTTTATCAACAGCCTGGTGGCGGATATCGAACACAACGTCATCATTCCCAACATCAGCCTCAGCCTTTATCTTCGACACCTGCGGGACAAGATCAGGGCCTTGAAGGAGCTGGAATGCGTATGCGAAATCAAGGCTAAAGGGGATTGTCCCCATCTGCCCCAAGCCCGGGAAGCTTTCGCAAAGCTGGTGCAGGAGATGGAGGCGAATTACCAGACCCTGGACCAGCATTACCGGGGAGTGAGCCTCTTCATCGAGTCCCTGTTCCGGCCCTCCCATTTTCAAAAAGGCCAATTTGTCCTGCGGCGGCGCTCCTGCCGGGTCCATAGCGAAATCATCAAGCCCCAACTGGGCCTGTTTCTGGACAAGCTCAAGGAGCGGGGCATCGAGATTGACGTGGCCATGGGGGTGATGCCCGACGAAGACCTGCCCCTGTCGGTGGACAAGGGATTGATGGCCCAGGTTTACGCCAATCTCTTTTCCAACGCAATGAAATACACCCGGATAAACTACGAGGGCCGCAAGTATATGGCTTACGGGCGGGATTTGCTGCAGGATTACTTCGGCCCGGGCAAAGACGGGGTGAAATTCAATGTCTTCACCACCGGCCCCCATATTCCGACGGAAGATGTGCCTCACATCTTTGAGGAAGGCTATCGGGGGAGCAACGTGGATGGCGAGGTGGGCACCGGCCGGGGGCTCTATTTTGTGCGCAACGTCATCGAAACCCACGGCGGGGAAGTGGGGTACCAGGCCACTCCGGGGGGTAACAACTTTTATTTCGTCCTGCCCCTGGTGGCCACCTCGGAAGGGCCTCTGGCCGCCACCATGGAAGCCCTCTAGGAATCTCGTTCATGACCATCCGTTATCTGGCCCAGGAACTCTACCGCCTGACCAAGCAAGTGGAAGAACTGGAGAAGTCCCTGGCCGCGCTAGACCTGGTAACCTCAGTAGCTGTCCGGGCCCGCCTGGAAGGAGAGCTGGTCCAGGTCCGGAAAGAGCTGGAGCGGGTGCGGGAGGTGTTGGAGGCCAAGAAGGAGAAGCCGTTGATTTAATAGTGAGCAGTAAGCAGTGAGCAGCGAGCAGTTTTAGTTGCCAATTACCCGAAAATAAATCAAAATCTCTATTACTGCTTAATAACTAACTGCTAACTGCTAACCGCCAACTGCTAACTGCTAATTATGGCCGACGATATCGAAACCCTGCGCATCGCCATCATCGTGGACCGGGAAGCCGTGGGGTGCCTTCCCCTCTTATTGCCCTTTTCCGTAGCCGGTTATCCCCAGGTGCAAATCGAATTTTTTCAAGCCGCCTCAGGCCCTAAACCCGGACTGTCCCTTCCCGCCTTCCCCCAATCCCAGCCGGAGGCCGTCACCCTGGGCCTCCATAAGGGTCGCCGGGAGAAGCTGGTCAGGCCGGTGGCTGAACTTCAGCCCGAGGATTTCAACCTGATCCTGGATTGGCAGAACCGGGTCGCGGAATTGCCGGGGATCCCCCCCGAGGCCCTGTCCAGCCTGGTCACCGGGCCGGGAACCCCCCTGCTGGAGCGGGTTCTTTGTCAACTACAGGAACTGCGCCAGAAGTTCGAAGTCGCCTCCAATATCCTTCTCAGCGCCACGGACGGCATTGTCACCATCAATGAGGATCACCAAATTATCGGCTACAATTACGGGGCCGAGAAGATATTCGGCTATCCCCGGGAAGAAGCCCTGGGTAAGGACCTGAGCATCCTCATCCCGCCGCCCCATAAAGACGTTCACAAAGAATACGTCCGGCGATTCATCGCCACCCGGGAAGCCCGGGTCATCGGCAAGCACATGCGCCTTAACGCTCAACGCCGGGACGGCTCGGAATTCCCCATGAGCATTTCTTTTTCCGTGGCGGAAATTCAGGGCAACCTTTATTTCACCGGCATCGTCCGGGACATCACGGAATACCAGGAGATGGAGGACCGGCTGCTGGCCTCCGAGCGCCTGGCCGCCATCGGCAACACCGTGGCCCACATCGCCCATGAAATCAAAAACCCCCTCCTTATCATCGGCGGCTTTGCCCACCAGTTGGAGAAAGTCCCTGGCCTGGATGACAAGTCTCGCCAAAAGCTGGCCATCATCGGGGAGGAAGTGGAGCGCCTGGAGGCCATGGTGGCGGAAATGCGGGACTTCGTCCGCCCGCCGGAGCTCAAAAAGACCTGGGGGAACCTGGAGGCCGCGGTGGACGACACCTTGGAATTTTTCCAGGAAACTTTTAAGGAACGCCAAATTGAGGTGCGGCGGGTCAAAGAGGGGCCTATGCCTCAGGCCAGTTTCGACCCCCGGCAGATTCGCCAGGTGCTCATCAATCTGTTCAAAAACGCCCTGGAAGCCATGCCCCGGGGGGGAGTCCTCACCGTCGCCAGCCGGGTCAAGGACGGCAACATCGAGGTCAGCGTCGGAGACACGGGCGAAGGCATGAGCGCCGAGGTGGCGGCCCACATCTTCCAGCCCTACTACACCACCAAGGAAAAAGGCACCGGCCTGGGCCTGGCCATCTGCCAGTTCATCGTGGAACATCAGCACGGCGGCTGCATCCTGGTGGACAGCGCCCCGGGCCAGGGTTCCACTTTCACCATCCAGATCCCCCGGGAAGAGGCAGGGAGGACGTGACCTCCCCTCCCCTGTTGGAGGTGCGCGACCTCCGGGTCAGTTTCGCCACTCCGGCGGGCGCGGTGCGGGCCGTGGCCGGGGTGAACTTTGACCTGCGGGCCGGAGAGACGCTGGGGCTGGTGGGGGAGTCGGGCTGCGGCAAGACCGTCACCGCGCTGTCCATCCTGCGTCTCCTGCCCCATACCGCCAGCCTGGCGGGAGAAGTGCGCTTTTCCGGCGAAAACCTCATGACCTCCCCGGAAAGCCGCCTCCGGGAAATCCGGGGCGACCGCATCGCCATGGTCTTCCAGGAGCCCATGACCGCGCTCAACCCGGTGTTCACCATCGGCGAGCAGGTGGCGGAGGCGCTCCGGCTCCACCGGGGTCTGAGCCACGGGGCGGCCTGGCGGGAGGCGGCCGGGGCCTTGAGCCGGGTGGGCCTTCCCGACGCCCCCCGGCGCCTCCAGCAGTATCCCCACCAGCTTTCCGGGGGCCTGCGGCAGCGGGCCATGATGGCCATGGCCCTGGCCTGCGAGCCCCAGCTGCTCATCGCCGACGAGCCCACCACGGCCCTGGACGTCACCATCCAGGCCCAGATTCTGGCCCTCCTGGCCGGGCTCAAAGAGCAGTTGGGCCTGGCGGTCTTGTTCATCACCCACAACCTGGGGATCGTGGCCCAGACCGCGGACCGGGTGGCGGTGATGTACGCCGGGGTCATTACGGAGGAGGCCCCCAGAAGGGAGCTGTTCAAAAACCCCGGCCATCCCTATACCATCGGGCTGTTAAAATCCGTCCCCCGCCTGGATTTTCACCACCCGCCGGGGCGGGAGCTGGCCGCCATCCCCGGCCAGGTGCCCACGGAGCCGCCCCCGGGGTGCCTGTTCCGGGACCGCTGTCCCGACGCCCGGGAGGTGTGCCGGGAAGAGCCGCCCTGGGTGGAAATCAACCCGGAGCACTGGGTGCGGTGCTGGAATTTTGGGGAGTAAGCTGTCAGCAGTCGGCTATCAGCAGTCAGCTTTTAAAGAATCCTTTTTCGACGTTCTAACCGGACAAGCCGTAACCAAAAAGAAACGAATTTTCCACCTGAAAAAACACGAATCTTATAACTAAGCGCCTTATTAATGAATTTGTTCTTTTTTAGCTGACTGCTGACTGCTGACTGCTGATAGCTGAGAGCCACTATGTCTGAAGACATCTTGTCCATATACCGCCACTGGCTCCAATGGTGCCCCATTAATGAAGATCTGGCGGCGCGGCAAAAAGAGGCGGTGGTGGAATCGGCCCGGGCGGGCAGAACCGGGAAGAGCGCCCTGGAGATGGCCTACAGCGCCCTGGTGCTGGCCGATCACCTGATATCGGCCTTTGAATGGGCCAATCCCTTGCCCCAACCCATTGTCTGTCAGGCCGGTTGTCATGTTTGCTGTTTCAACCAGGTGGAATTGACGCCCGCCGAGGCCCTGGTCCTGGGGGATTATGTGGACCGCTATTTTCCCCCCGGGGAAAAAACCCGGTTGCTGGCCCGGATCACCCGAAACCTGAAGCTAAAGGCGGGCAAGGATAAAAAGGAAATCGCGGCCATCCGGCATAAACTACCCTGCCCTTTTCTGAGGGCGAAGAAATGTTCGGTTTATCCGGTGCGGCCTCTCCTGTGCCGGGCCATGCACTCCCTGAATGCGGATCATTGCCGGCAGGAGATCATCTCCCCCATGTCCCATTTTGAATTTTACTCCCACCGCTACGAGATGGTACTCTCGTTGATCGCCGGCCTGGACGCGGGCTGTCGGGCTCTGGGCTGTCAATTCCGGGCCCTGGACCTGGCCCGGGCCGTTAGGGATTTTCTCCAGGCCGAAAGCCCGGTGGAAGACTGGATTCAAGGGAAAAATGTTTTTTCCCAAATGTAGGATGCGTACTGCGGACCATTTTGGCGGTTTTGTAGATGCCTGAAATTTTACTACAAGCCCAAAACCTCTCACGCCACTTCCGCCTGGCCGGGCCCTGGGGTCGGGGGCCGGTGCTCCAGGCGGTGGACGGGGTGAACTTTGACCTGCCCGGGGGGGAAACCCTGGGTCTGGTGGGGGAGTCGGGCTGCGGCAAATCCACCCTGGGTCGCCTGGTCCTGGCGCTGCTGACCCCCACCCGGGGCGAGGTGCGGTTCCTGGGGGAGGACCTGCACCGGCTGCCCAAGGCCCGCCTCAAAGAGGCTCGCAAGCAGCTCCAGATCATCTTTCAGGACCCTTACTCCTCCCTTAACCCCCGCATGACCGTGGGCCAGATCCTGGAAGAGCCTTTCATCATTCACGGCCTGGGGACCCGGAAGGACCGCCGGGACTGGACCGCCCAGTTGCTGCAAGAGGTGGGTTTGAGTCCGGAACAACGGGACCGCTATCCCCATGAATTCAGCGGCGGCCAGCGCCAGCGCATCGGCATCGCCCGGGCCCTGGCCCTCAAACCCCGTCTCATCGTGGCCGACGAACCGGTTTCGGCCCTGGACGTCTCCATCCAGGCCCAGATTCTCAATCTGTTGGCTGAACTACAGGGCCGCCACGGACTCACCTATCTCTTCATTTCCCACGACCTGAGCGTCATTTCCCGCATCAGCACCCGCATCGCGGTGATGTACGCGGGGCGCCTCATGGAGCTGGCCTCCCGGGAGATCTTCGACACCGCCCGGCTGCACCCCTACACCGAGGCCCTGCTGGCCGCGGTGCCCCTGCCGGACCCGGACCGTCCCTTTAAGCCTCCGGCCCTGCGAGGGGAGCCCCCCAGCCCCCTGGCCATCCCCTCTGGCTGCCCTTTTCATCCCCGCTGCCCCGAGGCCCAATTGCCGGTGTGCCGGGAGGTGGCGCCCGAATACCGGGAGACCGCCCCGGGCCACTGGGTGGCCTGCCATTTTCGATGAGAGTTTTGAGTTTCGAGTTTTATAGCAATAACCTAAAGTTTTTTCCGATTGTTTTTTGACGTAGGGGCACGGCGAGCCGTGCCCAAGGTACAGGGGCACAGCACGCTGTGCCCCTACGGGGAAATTACTTTGGGCAACCCCTATAAATTTTTTCTCTCTCGCCTTGACAGCGGCTTATTTTATCTCTACCATATCCGTATAGATAGCTAAGCTATACTATCGCCCTTAAGCAGCAACGTCCGGGGCCTTTCCCCGCCTATTAAGGCGGGCCGCGGAAGACCCCGGAATTTAATTAAACCCAAGCGGAGTCATCCATGGCAAAGACTGTTGCAGAA
>VGSO01000048.1 GCA_016874945.1 Deltaproteobacteria bacterium | reverse complement strand
CATCAATCCTGTTCAAGGTCTCTACCCGGGTTGCCCCCTGGTTCACCCGCTTCACTTCCCGGGACATCTGGCCCATATTCATTTCAGGAACCAAAACGGCCCTTACCTTCCGCAGATACGGCTCCACCAGGGGCCGGGGGAAAGGCCACAGGGTGACGAGCTTCAGCAGCCCGGCCTTGACGCCCCGGTCCCGGGCCTCCTGCACCGCCCGCCGGGCGGAGCGGGCCACGGAGCCGTAGGCGATGACCAGCACTTCCGCGTCTTCCGCAAGCACCTCCTCCACCATCATGATGTCCGCGAAGTGCTGGTTGATTTTGCGGAAGAGCCGGCTCATAAAAGGCACGATTTCATCGGGCCGCTCCGTGGGAAAGCCCCGGACGTCGTGGATGAGCCCGGTGACGTGGTAGCGGTAGCCGTCTCCGAAAATCCCCATGGCCGGGACGCCGGAGGCAGTGTCTTCATAAGGAATGTACCAGTCCGGTGGCACCGCGGGCTGGAGGCGGTCCACCACTTTTATTTCCTCCGCCGGAGGCAGAATGATTTTCTCCCGGGTGTGGGCCACCACTTCATCCAGCAGGAGAATCACCGGGGTGCGGTATTTTTCCGAAAAGTTGAAGGCCTTCACTGTCAGGTGGAAGCAGTCCAGGGTGGTGGCCGCGGCCAGGACGATGATGGGATGGTCGCCGTGGGCGCCCCACCGGGTCTGCTGCACGTCTCCCTGGCTCACCGCGGTGGGCAGGCCGGTGGAGGGTCCGCCCCGCATGACGTTGACGATGACGCAGGGGACTTCCGCCACCACCGCAAATCCCAGGTTTTCCTGCATCAGGGAAAACCCTGGGCCGCTGGTGGCGGTCATGGACTTGGCCCCGGCCAGGGACGCGCCGATGACTGCGCCCAGAGAGGCGATTTCATCCTCCATCTGGATGAAGGTTCCATCTACGGCGGGCAGGCGCCAGGACATGGCTTCGCTGATCTCCGTGGCCGGGGTGATGGGATAGCCCGCGAAAAAGCGGCACCCCGCGGTCAGGGCGCCTTCCACCACGGCTTCGTTGCCCTGCAGGAGCTTGGGTGTGCCGGTTGGTTTGACTGTCATGTCCCCCTAGACCTGCAATTAACTAGTTATCCTTCAACCATCAGCATTTTATAAAAAAGCTTAATAATACTTCTTAGGTTTTTGTAGAGTGCGTTTTACGCCCCACGACTATTTTTGAGCGCGTAAAACGCACTCTACGAATGGCAAAATCTATGTAGGGTGGGCAAGGCCCACCACCTCATCAATCAACTTCTTCCTTGGCCTTTTCCGCCACCAGCTCCTTCACGCAAATGGCGAAGTCCGGGCAATGGAGTTCGCACCAGCGGCAGCCGGTGCAGCGCTGGGCGGCGTCCACCACCGGATGGCCGTCCGGGTCCATGATGATGCATTTCTTGGGGCAAAACGCGGCGCAGATGCCGCAGGATTTGCACCAGTCCGGGAAGATGTCAATTTCGTAATGTTTTTTCTCCGCCGCCTCTTCAGTTTCCCCCGCAACCGGTTGGCTCGGTGGGGCCGGGTCGGTTACTGAGGCTTTGGGTTCCATTAATTTCTACCCCCACGGAAAATTTATCCGGCTACGGCATGGGCTTATCATCATCTGGCTATCATATGCAGGAAAATATAAGCCGCGTATAAAAAAGCCATAAAAAAGGCCCCAGCGCTTATCCACCTTAGCGATTTCTTTTTCGGCCGGTATACCAGTTCCGCCCCGGCTATGCCGGTCATGATAATCGCCAGCACCCCCGTGGCAGCATGTTCCGGCGCCACCGACTGGAGCAAAGGGCCGGGGAAATAGAGCAAATCCATTAATCCCAGCAACGCGAGATTAATAAGATTGCTGCCGAAAAGATTGCCTACGGCCAGGTCTACCGCCCCCAATCTCAGAGCCCCCAGGGTGACCGCCAATTCGGGCAGGGAAGTGGCGACGGCCACGAAAATAGTGCCCACCAGGGAAAGGCGCCAGCCCATGAGGCCGGCCAGGTCGTCGGCCACCCGGGCGAGCCAGATGCCCGCGGCCACCACCACTAGGGCATTTATTCCAAACTTTAATGACGCCGCCGGAAGACTTATATAATCATAAACCGTCTTTTCCTCTTGTTCGGCTAAAAATGCCGCCCGCTCCCGCCGCTGGTAACGAAAGATGGATCTCATGGCCACCAGGTAACAGAACCACAGCACCGGGGCGCTGAGGCCGACATGCACCAGAACGATGCGGGATACCGGGGATGGCGGCGGTAGCAGCCCCATGACGGTCACCCCTAGCATTATCGCTCCAAAGGCCACCCCCAGAAGGTGGCCGCGATCCGCGGCGGTGAGCGCCGGACCGGGAGGATGGAGCAGGTCCACCATCGCCAGGATTAACAGATTAAATACGCAGCTTCCCAGGAGGTCCCCCACCGTGATGTCGGGTGCATCCACCCACGGCACCGCGCTTATGCCGGTGGACATTTCCGGCAGGGAAGTCACCGAGGCCAAAACCACCAGCCCCAGCCAGGTTCTGCCCATGCCCGTCTTTTCCGCCAGAATATCCCCGTATCGGCACAATTTGGCCCCCGAGAACGCGATAGCTCCCCCCAGCAGCAGAAACTGGCCTCAGATGGTCCATCCCGACAAATTCTCTCCCTTCCTGGTGACTAAAATTCCGGATCAGGTTTCCTACCATTTTATGTCATGATAACCGATGAATTTGCCCCGTTATTTGGAAAGATACGCCATCCTTGGGCGAAAACCGCTCATGATCAACCGAAAACCGAAGACCGAAAACTGAAAACCGAAAACTGCACCTAACCTCGCTGGCGCATGAGGAAGTTGCGCAAGATGTTGATGCCTTCCGTGGTGAGAATGGATTCGGGGTGGAATTGCACCCCGTAAACCGCAAATTGCTGGTGCCGCAGCCCCATGATCTCCCCCACCGCGGTCTGGGCCGAAACCTGGAGGCATTCGGGCAGACTCTCCCGCTCCACGATTAAAGAATGGTAGCGGGTGGCTTCAAAGGGCGATGGAACGCCCTGGAAGAGGTCCCGGCCGTCGTGGTAGATGAGGGAGGTCTTGCCGTGCATCAGGCGGGGCGCCCGTATGACCCGGCCGCCGAAGGCCGCGCCCAGGGCCTGGTGGCCCAGGCACACCCCCAAAATGGGCAGACGTCCGGCGAAATGCTGAATCGCGGCGATGGAGATCCCCGCCTCGTTGGGGGAACAGGGGCCGGGGGAAATGACCAGCCAGGTGGGCTTGAGTCGTTCCAGCCCTTCCAGGTCTATCCGGTCGTTGCGAAAGACCTGGACCTCAACTCCCAATTGGCCGAAGTACTGCACCAGGTTATAGGTGAAGGAATCATAATTATCAATCATTACCAACATATTTACCTCTTACCACAATTAGCCTCTTATAGCACCCTCCTGTTTTTGCAGGAGGGGGTGCGGGGGAACCTTACTTCTTAATGTAGAACAGCCGCCCCGGCTGTTCAGGCGCAGGCGAGGGCGCCTGCGCCACATATGAAAGGCAGGGTTCCCCCGCATCAATAATCCCCCCTACTCCAACCCTTCCTCCGCCCGTTCCAGGGCCCGCATCAGGGCTTTGCCTTTATTCACGGTCTCTTCGTATTCCCGGGCCGGGTCCGAGTCGGCCACGATGCCGGCCCCCACCTGGAGGTAGACCTGGTCCTCATGAATGGTAAAGCTGCGGATGGTGATGCAGAAGTCCAGGTTGCCGCCGAAGCCCAGGTAGCCCACCGCGCCGGCGTAGGGCCCCCGGCGAGTGGGTTCCAGCTCCTCGATAATTTCCATGGCCCGCACCTTGGGGGCGCCGGCCACGGTGCCCGCGGGGAAGGTGGATTTGAGCAGATCCAGGCCGTCCAGCCCCGGGGCCAGTTCCCCCTCCACCTGGGAGACAATGTGCATTACGTGGGAATAGCGCTCGGTGGTGAACAACTCCGGCACCCGGACGCTGCCGATTCGGGCCACCCGCCCCACGTCGTTGCGGCCCAAATCCACCAGCATGAGGTGTTCGGCCCGCTCCTTGGGGTCGGCCAGGAGCTCCGCTTCCAGGGCCAGGTCCTCTTCCGGGGTGGCGCCCCGGGGCCGGGTCCCGGCGATGGGCCGGTAGGTGATCCGGCCTTCCTCCAGACGCACCAGGATCTCCGGCGACGCGCCCACCAGCTTCACGTCCCGCAAATCCAGGTAAAACATGTACGGCGAGGGGTTGATGGTGCGCAGCGCCCGGTACAGGTCGAAGGAATCGTGGGTCAGGGGCGCCCGGAAACACTGGGACAGCACGATCTGGATGGCGTCCCCCGCGGTGATGTATTCTTTGGCATGGCGCACCATGTCCTCAAAGCGCGCCTGGGTGACGTTGCTGGTGAGGGAGGGCCGGCCCGCCGAGGGTTGGGCCTCGGACCGGGGCACCGGCCGGCGCAGCCACCCGATGAGTACATCGATGGCCGCCACCGCGCGGTCATATTGGTCCCTTAACGGCGTCTGGGGGTTCAGGTGCGCCAGGGCCACCACCTTGATGGTGTGGCGCAGGTTGTCGAAGATGAGCAGGGTGTCCGCCAGGAGAAAGCGGGCCTCGGGGATGTCGATGGCCGGGGTCAGCTCCGGCAAGCGCTCAATGTAACGAACCATGTCGTAGCCCAGGTAGCCCACCAGCCCGCCCCAGAAGCGGGGAAGGCCCGGCGTGGCCACGGGCTGGTAGTCGGCTAAAAGATTGCGGAGATGCGAGAAGGGGTCAGCCCCGGTGTCCCAGGTTTGAGTCTCTCCCCGGCGCTGCAAGGTGAGGCGGCCTCCCTGGACCTGAAACATCAGCGACGGGTTAAGGCCCAGGAAGCTGAAGCGCCCCCATTTTTCGCCCCCTTCCACGCTTTCCAGGAGGAAGGAGCAGCCCTGGCCCCGCAATTTTTTATAGGCCGCCACCGGGGTTTCCAGGTCTCCCAGGATTTCCCGGTACACGGGGATTAAATTGCCCTGCCGGGCCATGCCGCTGAACGTGGCAAAGTCGGGATAAACCATACGAGGCTCCGTTTATGTTTAACCGCAGATTTTAATATTTAACCGCCGATGAACGCAGATAGACGCAGATATAAAATATCGAACCACAGAGGCACAGAGAACCCGGAGAATGCACAGAGATAATATTTTCCTTTGACGCTTGGCGTCAAAGGAAACTCTCTTTGTATTTCTCTGTGTCTCGGTGTCTCCGTGGTTAAAGCTTTTTTATCCGTGTTCATCGGCGTTCATCGGCGGTTAAAAAAAGCGGCCCCTTTAAGTGAGCCGCGGTTTTTCGCTACTAAAAAAACCGGGGCCCCTGCCGTGAGGGGCCCCGAAATTATTCTACATGCCGGTGGACGCACCTCACGGGTTGGACGAGCGCCACCAGAGCCAGGAGTTTTTTGCGACAAACGTTTTCATGATTTTATTGTATAATCAAATCTGGAAAATGTGTCAACTTTTTTGAGACGAGTTTGCACCTGTAGGGAGGCAATCAAGGTGAAATTTTTAATTACCATATTTCAGGATGAAGACGGCGTTTATGTGGCGGAATGTCCTGCCATTCCGGGTTGCGTCAGCCAGGGGGAAACCGAAGCGGAGGCGGAGAAAAATATCCAGGAGGCCATCAAGGAATGCCTGGAGGTCCGGGCTGAAAAAGGCATGCCTTTAACTGTTCCCACCCGCCAAATAGAGATAGAGGTTGAATGGCAACAATCCCCTTATTGAGACCTCGGAGATAATAAAAGCCTTTGAAAAACTGGGCTGGGAAGTGGCCCGGCAGCGCGGCAGCCACATCATCATGACCAAGCCGGGTCATATCGCCACCCTCTCCATTCCTAACCATCCATCAGTAGCCCGCGGCACTTTGCGAAGCCTTATTGCTCGAGCGGGAATATCTGTTGAGGAATTTATTTCGGGAATCGAAGGTTGATCTATTAATCATTATGAAATCGATTGATGAAATAAAAGCGAGAATAAATAATGATTTTAATGAATTGTTATCTTCTTCAAGGGACCTATTACAAATAGCAAATAAAATTATGATAAAAATGAATGATGAGGATCTATTGCATGCAAGAAGCAAACCTTTTGAGAAATGTGCAGCAATATTATTCGGCGAAGCTTATGGTAGGTTCCTATCAATTAAGATGCTTTGCGAAGAGGGAATGGTTAGATGCGCTTTAATAATATTAAGGAGTCTAATGAATTTATTTTTCATTTTTCATTGGATTATTTGCGAGGATGTGGAAAAACGAGATGAACGAAGTAGACGGTATTTAGGTTGGGCTTGGAAAATGTGGCAAAATTTAATCAATGAAGCAGCTGATAATTATGATAAAGAGTTCATAGAAGAATTAAAAAATAATTTGGCTGAAGTAGATCATTTATATAAATTTAGGAAAAAGGGAAAGCTTGTAGAAGCAAAGCATTGGCATGAACCAATATCAATCTATAAGATGGCGAAGAATGCTGGCTTATCAGAACATTACGAACAAGGTTATAAAGCATTAAGTTGGATTGACCATCTTGATCCTATCGCTACATTGCCCAGAGCGCAAACAGGAATCCTGAAATTTGATCCTGACTACGATCCCGATAGCGATAAGCAATATTTTTTTCAAGCTATATTATTGAATCTCTCTTATTTCCGAAATATTTGTCAGAGTATGACAGAAATATTTAATTTACCCATGAAAAATGATTTGGTAAAATTTGCTGATCTTATTAAGAATTTTGAGAAACGTTCTTAAGTCGTTAACATCTTTAGGATTTGGATTTGTACCATCCCATTACTCGCCACAATATTTGGCGCATAAATATCATAATTCTCCCCGCTGAACGTCGTAATCCTCCCCCCCGCCTCTTCGATCAATAAGCACCCCGCGGCGGTGTCCCAGGGTTTGAGATTTTCCTCCCAGAAGCCGTCGAAGCGGCCGCAGGCCACGTAGGCCATGTCCAGGGCCGCGGACCCGGCCCGGCGCACCCCCTGGGCCACGCCCAGCATCCGGCCCAGGCGGGCCAGGGTTTCAGGCAGGCGCTCCCTAATGTCGTAGGGAAACCCCGTGGCCAACAGCGCCCGGTCCAGGCGGTCGGTGGTGGACACCCGGATGGGCCTGCCGTTCAAGGTGGCCCCCTGCCCTTGCACCGCCTCAAATAGCTCGTCCCTTAAGGGATCGTGAATCACCCCGTATTTTAAGACGCCTTCCGCTTCAAAGGCGATGGACACGCAGAACATGGGGAACCCGTGGGCGAAGTTCACCGTGCCGTCCAGGGGGTCGATGATCCAGCGGTGCGGGCGGGGAGACCCCGCCCCTACCTTGCCCTCCTCGGCCAGGAAGCCGTGGTCCGGGAAGGCCTGGCGGATGAGGGTGATGATGGTTTCCTGGGACTGGAGGTCCGTTTCGGTCACCGGGTCGATGGCCCCTTTGAGCATGACCTGGTGGGGCTGGAGGTAGTTTTGGCGCAGCACCGCGCCCGCGGCCAGGGCGGCTTGGCGGCCGGTGGCGATGATTTTTGCCAGCATGTGCGGTTCCTTGTGGCGACTATGATACCCAGCCATAATTTAGTGGCACCGGCCTCTGCCCGGTGAACACCTGGTAATGCCATACCAAGCTTCCCACAGGCCGGGGGCGGCTGTTCCACATTAAAACCCCAGCAGTTGAAACCCCGTGGCCGGGTCTTTTTTGCGGACCCCGGCGGCCCCGATAATTTCCAATATAACCACTTCGCCCACCAGCCACACCTCCACCCCGGCCCGGGTGCAGCCCACCGTGGCTCCCCCTTCCCGGCCGGCCGCGGCGTGCATGTGGAGCAGGGGGACGCCGGCTTCGTTGGGAAAAAGGGTGCCCACGGCCAGCACCTCCTGGGACCCGCCCAGGGTGTGAACCAGGGGAATGATGGCGTCGCCCCGGTTGGCCTCGGGGCCTACCACCACTTGGCTGCCGTCCCCGGAGCCGCCCAGGAAAATGGCCATGGCGCAGCTGATTCCCCGTTCCCGGGCAAAGGCTTCGATGGTGTCGTTCAGACGCTCCCCTTCCTCCAAGCGCAGTGCAAAGATGCGCCCCAGCCTGCCTTCACTATATTGCATAGACCGCTCCTTTCAAGGCGGATGCGTTTCTGCGGATTTTTTAAGTATTTGGACCTTGCGCCTTGGCAGAGTCTTTTGTAGCCCTTCCATTGAAAAGCCTAAGATTAACGTTTCTTTTTGCTCTTTCCAGCGCCTTTCTTGGGATTTGCTTTAACCGCAGCCGGGGCCGCGGCTGCCCCGGCAGTTAAAGGCATAAAAAGTTTCACCGTAAACAGGCCGATAAAAAACCCCCCCAGATGGGCCATCCAGGCCACCGCGCCCCCCTGGCGCAGTCCGTAAAACTGCAGGGCCAGCCACAAACCCAGCCATAGAAAGGCCGGCAAAGTGGTAAACTCCACTTTGAGCCGCCATAAGACCAGGGTATGGATAGGGGATTTGGGCCGCAGCAGCATATAACCCCCCAGCACCCCGGCTATGGCGCCGCTGGCCCCGATCAAAGGGGCGGTGAGGCTGCTGGCGGCCAGGATATGGAAAATACAGGAAAAAAATCCGCAGAAAAAGTAAAAAGCCAGGTACCGCCAGTGCCCCAGTTCGTCTTCCAAGCCTTCCCCGAAGACCCAGAGAAACCACATGTTGCCGATAAGATGGACCCACCCGGCGTGGAGAAAGAGCGAGGTGAACATGGTGGGGACCAGCCCCAATGCCTGGCGGAGGCTGGACAGCTTGACCTGGCTCAGCTTGGCGGCCACCGCGCCCTTCTGGGCGAACAGGTACAGGGAGGCCTTGGGGCCGATGTGAAGCTGGTAGGCGAACAGCGCCAGATTGACCCCAATCAAACCCAGGGTGATATACGGCCAATATCTTTTCGCCGGCGACCCGCGCAGGGGGAAGAACATGGAGGACTCCGCGAATCAGGTTTCAGGTTTCAGGTTTCAGGTTCTTAGGTTCTTAGGTTCTTAGAATTTCAAGATGAATTTATAATGGCAATTGATTTCCTTTTATCATAAAAATCTTAACCCCCAAACATTAAAACCTGACACCTGACACCTGACACCTGCCCTCCCTGTCCAGGCTCCCGAGGTTGACAATCGCCGGACTTTAGAATAAATAAGAGTCATGCAGGCGCAGAAAAAGAAATTGTTTATCCGCACTTTCGGCTGCCAAATGAACGTGGCGGATTCGGAGGGGATGGCCCAGGTCCTGTCTGACCAATATCTCCTTACGGATCGCCCGGAAGAAGCGGATATTTATCTGATCAACACCTGCGCCATTCGCCGCAAATCCGAGGAAAAGGTGCGGAGCCTCCTGGGCAGTCTCAAGGCCCTAAAAAAGCGCCGTCCCCAACTCATTCTAGGGGTGGGCGGTTGTGTGGCCCAGCAGGAGGGGGACCGCCTCCTGGGCGCCGCCCCCCACCTGGACCTGGTCTTCGGGGCCCACGGCATTTACCGCTTGCCCCAGTTGGTGGCCCGGGCCGCGGCCGGAGAACGCCCGGTGGACGTGGAACTGAACCGGCGCTTCCCGGACCTGCCTCCCCGAAGCTGGGAGTCTTACCCGGCCCAGACCTTCGTCACCATCATGCAAGGATGCGACAATTTCTGCTCCTTTTGCGTGGTGCCCTACGTCCGGGGCCGGGAATACAGCCGGGAGGCCGATGACATTATCCGGGAAATCCGGGGGTTCCTGGCCGCGGGCGGCCTGGAGGTCACTCTTCTGGGCCAAAACGTCAACTCCTACGGCCGGGGTCTGCGGGAACCGGTGGCCTTTCCGGAACTGCTGCGCCGGGTGGCCTCCCTGCGGGGCCTCCAGCGCCTGCGCTTCGCCACTTCCCACCCCCGGGACCTGTCCGACGAGCTTATTGTCGCCTTTGGCGAACTTTCGGCGTTGTGCGAACATTTGCACCTGCCGGTGCAGTCGGGGTCCAACCCCATCCTCAAAGCCATGAACCGGGGCTACACCCGGGAGGAATACTTGGATAAGGTGATCCGTTTGCGTCAGTCCTGCCCCGGCCTGGCCCTGTCCACCGACCTCATCGTAGGCTTTCCCGGGGAGACCGCGGCAGATTTTGAACAGACCCTGGATTTGATGCGCCAGGCCCGTTTCGACCAGGCTTTTTCTTTTAAATATTCATCCCGGCCCCAGACCCGGGCCGCGGCCTTTCCCGGCCAGGCGCCCGAGGACGTTAAAGCTGAGCGCCTGGCCCGCCTCCAGTCCCTCCAGGATGAGCTGACTCTGGCGGCCCACCGCCGCCTGGTGGGCCAGATTCGGGAGGTCTTGGTGGAAAGCACTAGCAAACGCTCTTCCCGCGAACTCTGCGGCCGGCTGCGGACCAACCAGGTGGTGAACTTCCATGGACCCCAGGACCTGATGGGCCGCCTGATTCAGGTGGAAATCACCGAGGCCCACCCACATTCCTTAAAAGGACGGCGGGTGGAAACCCCGCCCCCGGCCTGAGCGGCGGCGGCTTCGCCCCAAGGCGCCGCTAGGAGGTTATGATGTTGAGGCAGATGACTGTTTCGGGACTGACCATCGACCCCTTCACCAACAGTCCCATCATGATCCTGAAGGATGTGGAGTCGGAAAAGGCTGTCCCCATCTGGATCGGTCTGCTGGAGGCCACCGCCATTGCCAGCGAACTGGAAAACATCAAATTCTCCCGTCCCATGACCCATGACCTGATGAAAAACGTCATGGACCTCATGAAAGTTCAGATCAGCCGGGTGGAGATCTGCGATCTCCGGGACAATACCTACTTCGCCCTCATTCACCTCTCCCGGGAAGGACAGGAAATGACCATCGACGCCCGGCCCTCCGACGCCATCGCCCTGGCCTTGCGCACCCAGGCCCCCATCTACGTGGCGGAAGTGGTTATCCAGAAAGCCCGGCGGGTGGATTTGAGCGCCAAGGAGGCCATCACCAGCGAAGACGCCAAGAAGTGGACGGAAATCCTGGAGGGACTGGACCCGGAAGATTTCGGCAAATATAAGATGTAACAAGTCAGCGGTCAGCTATCAGCCGTCAGCTTTTTAAAAGCTGAAAGCTGAAAGCTGAAAGCTGAAAGCTGATTTATGATCGACCTGCACACCCACTCCATTTACTCAGACGGCGAGCTCATTCCCGCGGAATTATGGCGCCGGGCCCAGGTCAAGGGCTACCGTTTCCTGGGCGTCACCGATCACGTGGACGCCTCCAACTTCGACCTGGTCTTCGCCCGGCTCCAGGCCGCGGCCCGGAGCCTGAACGGCGGCGACCCGCCCCACCTCATCCCCGGCCTGGAGTTCACCCACCTGCCGCCCCGGCTCATCGGCCCCCTGACCAAGGAGGCCCGGGCCCTGGGGGTTCCCCTCATCGTCATCCACGGCGAAACCCTGGTGGAGCCGGTGGCCCCAGGCACGAATAGAGCGGCCCTAAAAGCCGACATCGACATCCTGGCCCATCCCGGCCTCCTCACCCCCGATGAAGCCCGCCTGGCCCGGGAACGGGGCATTTTTCTCGAAATTTCCGCCCGCAAAGGCCACAGCCTGGCCAACGGCCACGTGGCCAAGACCGCCCTGGAGGCGGGGGCCTCTCTCATCCTCAATACCGACTCCCACAGCCCCGGGGACCTCATCACCCGGGAGGAGGCGGAGCGCCTGGCCCGGGGCGCGGGCCTGGACGCGGCCGCCTGCCATACCCTGTTCGCCCGCGCCGAAGCCCTGGCCCGCCGTTTGGCGGGGCTGGGAGGCTAAAGAATTATTGGGAGAGGGGGCAGGGGAAGACGGCCCCTGCCCCCTCTCCCAAACCCTCTCCCCCAACCCCCATAATAAAAATGTAGCACAGCCGCCCCCGGCTGTGCATTTAAAACCGGACACTCAAAACTGAAAACCGAAAACCTAAAGCCGAAAGCCGAAAACCGCTCCGAGCCCCGGCGCCTGGCGTTGGACATCCTGGCCGCAGCGGAGCGCCGGGGGCGCTCCGTGGAGGAACTGCTGGCCCGGGCCGCGGCGCGCCACCCGGATATGAGCCGCCGGGACCGGGCCTTTCTGCTGGAATTGGTCCAGGGGGCGAAGCGCTGGGAAATCCGCCTGGATTACTATTTATCCCGGCTTGCCAACCTGCCGTTAAAAAAACTTCACCCCCGGGTCCTTCTTATCCTGCGGCTGGCGGCCTTGCAAATTCTGATGCTGGATAGGGTGCCGGCCCGGGCCGCGGTGCACGAAGCCGGGGAAATGGCCCGGGAGCGTCGGCTCCCCCAGGCCCACCGGGGCTTCATCAACGCGGTGCTGCGTCGTCTGGCTTCCGGAGAACTGCCCCCCCTCCCCTCTCTGACCGA
>VGSO01000047.1 GCA_016874945.1 Deltaproteobacteria bacterium | reverse complement strand
GCGTTGGTATGTGCATATCGCCTCGGCCTTTCCCCTGGCGCACCACTACCGGGCGGCGCTGGCCTGGAGCACTTAGGCTTCCCAGCCAGATAGCCTCCGGTCGCCGAGGGAGTGGTACGCCCGAAATCTGGAAAAAAATGATTTTTCATCCCGATTTGTGCTATTTTCCCCCTACGGAAAGAATTGGCTTCGAGAACCTAACCGTTTGGGAGATTTTACTCGGTCAGAGAGGCTCAAAAAACCATTTTGGAACCGGGTCAGCCAAGGCTGCCGCATAATCTCGGACCAACTGAAAAATTTTAAGGCCTTTGCTGAGACCGCCCCCATACACATCCGGCCCCTTACTCTCAATGCCGTTGACTTAAGCCCACCTGTTGGCCCATTTGCCGTGGCGGCTGTTGGATTTACGCGGGAACTTGCGACCAGGCCGGGGGCGGTATTTTCGCCAGGAGATTTCGGCCAGACAACGCCGGAGAAGCTCTTGGCATTGATCCAGGGTTTCAGCTAGCCAGAGGCGGTCAAGATATCTGGCTGTGGCCACTAAAGCAGCTTTGGTTTCCAGGTTGGCCACGGGAAGGTCATGGTGCCGGGCTGCCTCCAACATGAGGATTCTGGTAAGGATATAATAGAGATAGGTTGACAAGAGTTCCTGATCGATAAATTGGACGCTTTTACCGCGAAATTCCTCGGCCCGTAAGTGCTCTTTGATAGTTTTAAAAAATTCTTCTTCAGACCAGCGGTAATGGTAGAGGTTTCTCAGAGCCCGGCGGGGATACTTTTTGCTGTCCCGGAGGGTGGTGAGAAAAACTGCGTCTTCCGCCGTGCCGGGAAGGGAGACCACCACTATCCTCAGGGTGAGAGGCGGATAATTTTCGGGGGGATGTTCTCTGAGCAATTTTTGGGGTGAAAAGACCGTGATCTTGCCATCCCGTTTGCCCCGGGCCAGGAAAGCCCGAGCTTCCTGAAACATGCCGTCCTTGGGTAAACGGATAAGGAAATCAATCTGTTGTTTGAGAAGCGCCAGGAACATCCCATAGCTGGGATACCCCCGGTCCAGCAGCAAGAGGTCGCCTGGCCCCAGTTCCCGGAGGAGTTCCAAAGCCATTTCCCGCTCCGGGGTATTGAAGGGAGCCCGCATATAGTTGAGGGGCACTTTGGCCAAGACGTCAAACAGCACCCCGGTGATCATCTGGGGGAAATGGGCGTGTCGGGGGGCTTCGAAAAAGTCCAGCAATGCTTCACTGTGGGGCAAGTTTTTCTTGGTGCCGTCAATGGCGTACACCCGGAAGCCGTTCCAGGTGAGCTTTTCATGCTGACGGGCTAAGGATTGGGCGCAGGCCACCGCTTCGGCGAAGAGGAGTTGGCAGACCTCTACCGGAATTTTCTTTCTGGCCCGATGAAAAGCCGCTTTGTCGGGGGGCTTGACGACTTTCTGGTGAGAGAAGGCTAATCCCGTCATTATTCATCAACGCTACCAAGACCTGGCCAAGGTGGAACGGGCCTTCCGAACTTATAAAAACGGCCACCTGGAAATCCGCCCCACCTTCGTGCAAACCGAGGCCAGCACCCGAGGGCATGTCTTCGTGGTGATGTTGGCCTACCTGTTGGAGCGGGAGTTGGACCATTACTGGCGTCATCTCAACCTTACCGTCCCCGAGGCCCTGGATGAATTAGGTTCCCTCCGGGGCGTGGAACTGACCTGGGGGGCCGCCACCTGTCAAGAGGCGCCCCAACCCTTGGGGATCAGTCAGCAATTATTGACCAGCGCCAAGATTACCTTACCCAGGGCTTTGCCCCTCAGGAGAGTTCAGGTAGCCACCAGAAAAAAACTGTCAAAAAACTAAATTATACCTATATATCAATATCTTATGGCGCTTTTATGATCTTCTTTTTTTGGAACATCCGATCTATTTCATTTCTTTGTTTTTCTCACTGCCCTATATCAGTAACCAATTGAAAAGAATATAGATTGCTATAATCAACGGATATCATCCCTCTGTTGAGTTTGTTCTTCAAAAAAAGGCCTCCGGAAATTATCCCCAATATGATCCGGAGGCCCTTTTTTTCACTTCACCATGGCCAGGATGTTTCCTCCCACGGTTTGCAGGCGGTAGGTTTCTTCGGCGGACAGGTCCGGGTATAGGGCGGCGCGGGTGTAGGCGTTGATGATATGGAACAGGGTGGGGCCGGGTTCGTGGTGGTAGCCCCGGATGACGGCTTCCTGTTCACGTTTGGCCAACTGGAACTGGCGGTTGAAGCTGTTGATGGTGCTTAGTGCTACTGCGTTCAGTAGTCCAAAAGTCCTTTCATTTTCCCCCCTTTGCTAAAGGGGGGTCATGGGGGATTTATCTTGACTGTTCAACAGGTTACCCTTGGCATACCCACTGCTTGCTTAAGTTAGCGCCAATGAGGCCTTGGAGGGTTAAACAGGCCGGGCCTTCTCATGGGGGATCCGGTGCTCATGGCAAATGCCAGGGGTGAAGTATGCTTTGATCAAAGGAAATTCTGCCCTTTTCGTCAGAAGTTTCCCCCTGATGATAATCTTTGATGGCCTCGTAAAAAGTCCATTCACCCCCTCACCCCAGCCCTCTCCCCCAAGGGGGAGAGGGGGTTAATGAGGCAAATCAATCAGTTATCAATGGCAGCGAGAGCCACCTTTTGGAGATAGTACGGCCTTTTTTACTTTTTACGATTCCATCATCTTTGCTCTTTTCTGACCGCGTCTTAACCTCAAAAGGACATTTTCAAGGGGTTTCCCAAAATAATTGATCTTATTTGAAGCATGAAAATGCCAATTTTTTAACTGTCCAATTGGAATCGCTCAATTTAGGTAGGATACACCCCGGGGCGGGTGTCCCACACAAGCTCTGTCAGGACAGCATTCAGGGGCTGAGTCTCGGGTTCCCGCGCAGGGTTTGGGATACCAGCGATCATCGTTCGAACAGGAAAAACCCTGGTGGCACCGGCGTCTCGCCGGTGGTGCTCGCAAAAAACTTCCCTGGCCGCAATTCCCCCTTTCCCGTTCCCATGCCCCTTCCCCGCTCGCCCCTATCCCTGTTCCCACGTTGTATGCCCCACCTCGTTCCCAACTTTTACTCCCCCCTCGATCCCACGTTGCACCGGGGAACGCCGTTTTCCGCCAGGCTGCGCCCCGCTCCTGTCTCCATCGCCGATGATGCTCTAGGCTATTTTTTTCATCGCTTTTTCCGCAGAAACAGGTAAAGTTATATATTCAATAAGTTTTCCATGGAGACCCCGACTCTGGAACTTCGGACCAAATCACCCTGAGGCCACAGATGAAAAAGGACATTCACCCCACATACAACCAGGCCCGGGTGCGCTGCGCCTGCGGCCACGAATTTTTCACTGGTTCCACCAAGGAAAACATCCGGGTGGAAATCTGCTCCAAGTGTCACCCCTTTTTCACCGGCAAACAGAAGCTGGTGGACACTGCCGGACGGGTGGAGCGCTTCCGCCGCAAGTACGCCCATCTGACGGAAAACAAGCCCGAGGCCGCGGAGGCCCCTGAGACCCAGTGAGCCCTGCTGAGCCTCTCTTCCCGGTGGGTGGGCAGGCGGTCCTGGAGGGCGTGATGATGCGCTCCCCCAAGGCCCTGGCCGTGGCCGTGCGGCTTCCGGACGGCTCCGTGCTCTTGAAGGACGAGCCCTACGCCTCCCTGGGGGCCCGCTACCCCGTGCTGCAGCGGCCCCTCCTGCGGGGCCCGGTGATGCTCATCGAGTCCCTGGTCACCGGCCTCCAGGCCCTCACCTTCTCGGCCCAGGCCCTGGTGGAAGAGGAGGACGGAGAAGGGACTCCGGGTGAGGACAAGAAAGCGGACAAGCTGGGCTGGGTCAGCCTCACCCTCACCCTGGCCGGGGCCTTTGTCCTGGCCTTCCTCTTTTTCGGCTTCCTGCCCCACTGGCTCAGCGGCCTGGCCGGCCACCTGGTGGGGCAACCCCTGACCCCGGCCCACCTCACCTTCCACGTCATCGACGGCATCATCAAGGTCTGCTTCCTCTTTCTCTATATCTGGGGCATCTCCTGGTTCCGGGAGATCCGCCGGGTCTTCCAGTACCACGGGGCGGAGCACAAATCCATCTGCACCTACGAGGCCGGGGAGCCCCTGGAACTGGACCATGTGCGGCGCCACCTCACCTGCCATCCCCGCTGCGGCACCTCCTTCCTCCTGGTGGTGCTGCTGGTGAGCCTGTTCGTCTTCACCATCTTTTTTCCGCTCTTTCCGGCCCTCACCCGCTCGGGGGTGGTCAACGCCCTCATCCAGACCCTGGTCAAAGTGGGGCTGATGTTCCCCATCGCCGCGCTGTCATACGAAATCATCCGCTGGGGCGGCCGCCGGCCGGACCATCCCCTGGCCCGGGTGCTTCTGTGGCCCGGCCTGTTCACCCAGCGCCTCACCGCGCTGGAGCCGGACGACTCTCAGCTCGAGGTGGCCCTGGCCGCCCTCAAGGCCGTGCTGGCCCGGGAGGCGAAGGGACAGGAAGCGGTCGCGCCTGGGCCGTTGGCGCAGCCGTAACGACTGAAAAATTCCCTTGGCGGTCTTTGCGACTTTGCGTGAGTAAATTCAGGACCGCACCCATGATCCGCATCGGTCCGGCAGGCTGGGACTATAAAGACTGGGAGGGCGTGGTCTATCCGCCCGGTCTCAAGGGCGCGGACCGTCTGGCCTTCCTGGCCGAACTTTTCGACCTGGTGGAGGTGAACGTCACCTTCTACCGGCCCGTGGAGGCCCGCCTCACCCAACGCTGGGTGGACGCGGTATCCCGTTTTCCCGAGTTCCGCTTCCCCGCCAAGCTGCTGAACGTCTTCACCCACGAGCGGCGCCTGCCGGAGGACCTGCTCCGCCAGTTCCAGGACGGCCTGCGCCCCCTGCAGGAGGCCGGCCGCCTGGGCGCGCTCCTGGCCCAGTTCCCCTATTCTTTTCACAACACCGAGGAGAACCGCGTCTATCTCCTGGACCTGAAAGGCGAATTTCCCGATTTCCCCCTGGCCCTGGAGGTGCGCCACCGCTCCTGGCAGTCCCGCACCATGGAGGAGTTCCTGCGCCTCACCGGCTACGATTTCTGCAACATCGACCAGCCCCTGGTCTCCTATCCCATGGGTCGCACCGCCTGGGTCACCGGCCCCCGCGCCTATCTCCGGGCCCACGGCCGCCGCAAGGAAACCTGGTTTGAATTCAAAGACGACCGCCAGGCCCGCTACGACTACCTGTACCCGCCCGAGGAACTGGCGGAACTGGCGGACCGGGCCCGCTCCCTGGCCGACCGGGCCCCGGAGGTCTACGTCGTCTTCAACAACCACCCCGCCGGCCAGGCCGTGGCCAACGCCCTGGAACTGAGCCACCTCCTTGCCGGCCGAACCTTCACCCTGCCCCACGTTCTCCTGGCCGCCTTTCCTGACTTGCAGGCCCTCACCACTAGGTCCGAGCCTCCTCCGGCCTGATGTTTTTCTCAAACGCGCCTGAGTCTGCGGCTCCCGCGCCCTCCCCCAGACCCCCTTTTGGGCCTGGGTCAGAAGGGCCTGGCAGACCCGACTGATCCACCCCGCAGCCTCCCACAGGGGGTTGGGGGGGAGAAAAGCAGGTGACATTGGAACGGCATGGATTTTCCGGCCCACCGGAGTCAGGCCGATTTTCCGTTTGGTTGCGATCTTAGGGCCGCAATGTGACGCCAGACCTTCCGGAGTACGGTTCGTGCCGTTTTTTGCCAGGGCCCGGAACCCAAAACACGGCCTCCGACACCTGCTCCGCCCGGCGGTCGTTGACGCACCCGGCCAATCCTGTTAAGGTGAAACCATTCCATTCGGGAGCGGGGACCATGTTGGCCGCCGACCTCTACATCGACCGCCTTGAGCTGGCGCGGTATCTCACGCCCGCCGAAGCGGCCGCTGCCGGGGCCGCCGACGCGTCTGACCTGGCGGTCCGGCTCCGGGGCGGGGAGCTGACCCTGGCCCACCTTCCCGGCCTGTCCCCGGTGAAGCGCTACGCCCTGTCCTTAGCTCTGCGGGCCCGGGAGGTGCTGCCGGCGGTGCAGTCCCTGGAGCTGCCCCGGCCGGCGCCCGGCGAACTCTATGAAATCAACGAGCCCGGCCCCGAGGCGCCGGTCTTGGTGACGGGCAACAGCGAATTCACCCTGACGGTCATGACCGGCCTGCTGGCCCTGACGGTGAGCCCCTTTTTCCTGCTGCTGGTGGACTGCCGGGGCGACACCGTGGACATGGCCATGGTCTACCGCAGTTTCACGCCGCAGCGGCTGGACCAGGGCCTGGAGGCCCACGGCCTGGCCCGGCGGGTCAGCCACCGGGAGCTCATCATCCCCGGCATCGTGGCGCCGCTGAAGGAAGAATTGGCCCACTACACCGGCTGGCACATCCGGCCGGGCCCCATCTGCGCCGCGGAACTCCCCCTCTTCCTGGGTGAGGCCTGGCAGCCGCCGCCGGGGGAGGGATAGGTTCTGGGTTTTAGGTTTTGGGTTCTGGGTGCTGGGGCATGTAGGCTGGGTTCTGGGTCTCAGCTTTCAGGTTTCAGCCTCTGGTTCCCAAGCTCCTGCTTGGGAACCCACTTGTGCGGCAAGCTCCCGCTTGGCCGGAGCCTCACTATCATTCAGAGGCGCACCGGAGCCCGCAGGGTCCCCAAGCAGAGCTTGGTAAGAAAAAGGCCTTCCCAAGCGGGAGCTTGGGAACGAGCCAATCATGTACCGGGGGAACACCCAAAACCATGAAAATGTAGGGTGCGTCTCACGCACCGTCTTTGGCGCGTAAGACGCGCCCTATGAGAGGCATTTTCAGAGACAGGAAACAAGACGCACCGCACAGGACTTTTCCAGGACAATTCGCCGTACGCTTGCTCGGGCAGCAAAATATACTTATTATTGGGGAAGCAGGGGTTCGGGCCGCGGCCGTTCAGGCCCCCCTGCGGAAGGGAGAAGCTGCATGAAGACCATCCTGGTGGTGGATGACGATCTGAACCTCCGCAACCTGTTGGAAGAGGAGCTGCGGGAGAACGGCTACCAGGTCCTGGTGGCCGGCAACGCCATGGAGGCGCTGGCTATTGTCCAGAACCAGCCTCTGGACCTGGTCATTCTGGACATCCGCATGCCCGGCATGGACGGGCTGGAGGCCCTGCCCCGCATGTTGGGGCTCAAGGAAGGGCTCAAGGTCATCCTGCACACCGCCTATTCCCAATATAAAGAAAGCTTCATGAGTTGGGCGGCGGACGCCTACGTGGTGAAATCGGCGGACATCACGGAACTCCGGGCGAAAATCTCGGAGCTCATCGGTGCAGGACAGCCGTGATGGACCGTTTCAAAACTCTCACCACCATCATCATGGCCGGCGGGCGGGGGGAGCGCCTCTTTCCCCTCACCCGGGACAAGGCCAAGCCGGCCATCACCTTCGGCGGCATCTACCGCATCATCGACTTCACCCTGTCCAACTGTTTCAACTCCGGCATCCGGCGTATTTATGTGCTCAGCCAGTACGGCAGCTTTTCCCTGGACCAGCACCTGCGGGTGGCCTGGAACATCATGCACCCGGACCTGGGGGAATATATCTATTCGGTGCCGCCCCAGCAGATCACTGTCAACCGCTGGTACCGGGGCACCGCGGATTCCATTTATCAGAACCTGAACCTGTTGGACCAGGAGCGCCCCCGCCAAGTCCTCATCCTCTCCGGCGACCATGTCTACAAGATGGACTATGCCGCCATGCTGGACTTTCACCTCTCCCGGGAGGCGGACCTGACGGTGGCGGCGGTGATGGTGCCCCGCAGCGAGAGCCGCTCTTTCGGCATCCTGTCGGTGGACGGCGACTCCCGGGTGGTGGACTTCCTGGAAAAACCGGCCGCCCCCCCGGGACTGCCGGGCAACCCCGACTTCTGCCTGGGCTCCATGGGGGTTTACCTCTTCCGGGCCGGGACCCTGGTCCAGGAGGTCATCCGGGACGCCAAACAGAAGGACAGCCACCACGACTTCGGACGGGACATCATCCCCAGCATGATGAAACGCCTGCGGGTCTTTGCCTACAATTTCCACCATCCGGCCACCGGCGCGCCCCACTACTGGCGGGACATCGGCCGTCTGGACGCCTACTTCGCAGCCCACCAGGACCTCCTGGGGGAGCACCCGGTGTTCGATCTGTTCGACCCCGTCTGGCCCGTCCGGGGGCACCTCAGCCTGAGCCCTCCGGCCCGCTTTGTGAGCGGCAAAAAGGGCGTCGAAGTGAGCGACTCCTTCATCGCCTCCGGCTGCGTCATCCAAGAGGCCATGGTAAGGCGGTCGGTGCTGTCGCCCCAGGTTGCCGTGGGCCCGGGGGCCCGGGTGGAGGAGGCCGTCCTCTGGGACGGAGTGGAGGTCGGCGCCGGCGCCCGGGTGCGCCGGGCCATCATCGAAGATAAGGTGAAAATCCCACCCAAATTCAGCCTCGGCTTTGACCGTGAGGCGGACGCCCGGCGCTTCCCGGTGACCGAAGAGGGGCTGGTCATCGTGCCCAACAATGTGGTGCTGGAAGAGGATTGATGCAGGTCAACGTCATCGCCCGACGGGGGGAGTTGACCGCCACCCGTCTCTACCTGGTGCGCCACGGGCAGGTGGCCGACGGCCATACGGACCGGTACCACGGCGCCAACGACATCGGCCTCAGCGAGGCGGGCCTGCGGCAGTTGGAAAATCTGGCGGGGGAGCTCCGGGGCCAGCCCCTGGCCGGCATCTACGCCTCGGACCTGACCCGGGCCCGGCTGGGCGCGGAAATTCTGGCCCGGGGACGTGAGGTCGAGCCGCAATGCTTCCCGGAACTGAGGGAAATCCACTTCGGCATCTGGGAAGGCCTGAACTTCAGCGAGATCGCCGACCGCTACCCCCGGGAACTGGAGGCCCGCTTCGCGGACCTGGCCAACTACCGCCTGCCCGAAGGGGAAAGCCTCATGGACGTCAGGGCCCGGGTCCTGCCCAAACTCCGGAACCTCCTGGCCGCCCACCCCGGCGAGGCCCTGGCCCTGGTGGCCCACGCCGGGGTCAACCGGGTCATCCTGGCCGAAGCCTTGGGCCTGCCGCTGCACCACCTCTTCCGCCTGGACCAGCGCTACGGTTGCCTCAATATCATCGACTACTTCCCGGATCTGCCGGTGGTGCGCCTGATCAACGGCGGCGTGAACGGGTGGTGAGGGGTTCAGGTGTCAGGTGCCAGGTGTCAGATTTTGGGTTTAGGGAAATGCGGCATAACCAGGATTTCATGAGTTCTAAGGGCACAGGCATCCCGCCCTGGCTTCTGGAAAAGTTTATGTAGGACACCTCGGGGGCGGGTGTCCCAGTCTCACGTCCCCGGGAACGGCCTTCCATTTTCCCACTCTCGTTCCCATACTACCGCTTGGAAACGCAATTTTGCCCCCAAGCTCTGCCTGGGGACCTTAGACCATCCCCGCTATGTCTGACGAGGGACCAAGCCCCGGCCAAGCGGGAGCTTGGCGGGCAAGCCGGTTCCCAAGCAGGAGCTTGGGAACCAGTCGTGAGCACGTCACAGACAAACGGCCCTGTATTTTCATCTTTAACTGTATCGGCACATATCCAGAACCCCATACCTAAAACCTAAAACCCGGAACCCTCCTGCTTCTCACCCCTCATCCAGCTCACAACTGCCCCTCATTTCCGGCGCCAGGGGGTTCTCCCCCAGACAGGCCAGGAAATTGAGGAGCAGGCGGGCGGTGGCCCCCCAGATGACGTCGTCGTCGCCCTGCCAGCAGCAGACCAGCACGGTGCGGTCCCGGTAGGTATAGGGTCCGGTGCGCCAGCGGTCCGCGTCCAAAAAGCCCTGGAGGGGCAAAAGCAGGAGGCGGGCCACCTCCCGCCGGTTCAAGCGGAAGGAGTAGGGGTAAGGGATGAGGGAGACAAAAGGCGCCACCCAATAGCCGGTGACCGTGGTCACGGGTCGGAAGGTCCCGCAGACCTCCACGACCGCAGGGTCCAGACCGATCTCTTCGGCGCTTTCCCTGAGGGCCGTGGCTATCAGGTCCGGATCGCGTGAGTCCCTGACGCCGCCCGGAAAGGAGATCTGACCCCGGTGGTCCTTCACCAGATGGGTCCGCTGGGTGAAGAGCAGGTGCGGGACCCCGTCCCGGAAGAAGACGGGCACCAGCACGCCGGCGGGCGTCAGTCCCTGGGGAGGGTCGCCCGGTTCCGCCTGCCGGGTGAAAATCCTCCTGAGGTCCGCCGGTCCGAGCGTGAACATACCTTTTTTTACCATGACGGCCATGTCCCTGGCAACTCGCTCCCTGCCCCACCCCCATTGTTGTGTAGGGACGATTCGCGCACCGCCCCTACACGGATGGGGGGTGCGGGGGGAGCCACACTCCTCCCACACAAGTTTACAAACTTCCGCCCGTTTGCGGCGGCGCCGGATTTCCCCGGTTTGGGCGCCCGCCATCCGGCCATGAGCCCATCTCCGGGAAAAAACCTCTTTGACAAGAACGGTCCATGGTCTTATGTTCAAAGGAAAGCTTTTTGCCAGACCACGGGAGACCACCTTATGACCACGGTACAGGAATACATGCTCAAGGCTCTCAAGGACGCCATCCAGATGGAAGTGGACGGCCGTCAGTTTTATCTGGAAGCGGCCAAAAAGGTGAAGAGTGAAGGGGTGCGGGAGATCCTGGAATATTTGGCCGAATCGGAAACATACCACATCCGGAAATTCAACGAAATCTATCAAAGCCTGCAAAATGACCCGGCCTGGAGTGAAAAACTGGCGGAATTCAAACCGCCCCAGGCCGAACCGTACGTCTGCGTCCTGGCCATGACCAGGGATGAACAGGGCACCGGCGGCAAAGACGACCTGGAGGCCTTAAAAACGGCCCTCAAGATGGAGCAGTGCGCCATCGACTACTACACCAAACTGGCCAAAGAGACCAACATCCCCCTGGCCCGGCGCTTCTTCATGAGCCTGGCCCACGAAGAGCGGGGCCACTACCTGGCGCTGCTGGACATGCACAACTACCTCACCGACCCCGCGGACTGGTTCTATGTCACCCAGATGGGCCACGTGGACGGAGCGTAAAGGCAGGTTTCAGGTGTCAGGCGCCAGGTGTCAGGGTGGAGGTGCTGGGTTCTGGGGAAAAATAACGGAACCAGGAACCCATAAGGCCTGGTGGCACCGGCGTCCCGCCGGTGGAGAGGCGCGCAGCCGAAGCTCAGGCCTCGGGGACCGCTGGTTCAGCCGGATGGCATCGAAATCATGCAAAGAACCTCTTGATGACTGACAAGACGAATGGCGGGATGCGCTTCGCTTTCCCGCCATTCGACCTTGCCCATGATTTACCGGTGGATCGCACCACATTCCGCACCCAAGGACTGAAAAGTCATCGGCAAACTGATTTTCGCGCTCTGCTTGCATCAGCAAGGGGGCGGCATTTGGGACCCCCCCCTTTTTTCAAGTGGGGCCGGGGGAGGTTAGTGAGTCTTTCATAATCACCCTGAACAACTTCTCAGGCAGTATCCATGAAGCTTATCGTTTTGGGATCAGGCACCGGGGCGCCGTCGCTCCGGCGGGGGGCCCCGGCCTATGCGGTCCAGGCCGCGGGGCTGCTGGCGCTGCTGGACCTGGGCAGCGGCGCCACCCGGGCCCTGTTGCGCCACGGTCTCACCTTTTCCCAGGTGGACCTCATCGCCCTGAGCCACCTCCACCCCGACCACGTGGGCGACCTGGTGCCCTTCCTTTTCGCCACCCACTACTCCCTGGGCTACAGCCGCAGCCGGCCGTTCCATTTCCTGGTGGCCCGGGGCTTCCGGGAATTCTACGCCCACCTCCAGGGGGCCTTCGGCACCTGGGTGGAGGCGCCCCCCGGCCTCATGGACCTGGTGGAGCTGGAGCCCGAAAGGCCTGACGCCTTTGAGACGGGCGGCCTGGCCGTCAAAACCGCACCCGTCAACCACATTTTCGGCAGCCTGGCCTACCGGCTGGAGGCTGAAGGGAAATCCCTGGTCTACTCCGGCGACACGGACGTCAGCGACTCCCTCGCGGACCTGGCCCGGGGGGCGGACCTGTTCATGCTGGAGTGCGCCAACCCCTTCAAGATCCCCGGGCACCTCACCCCGGCGGAGGCCGGCCGCCTGGCCGCGGCCGCGGGGGTGAAGCGCCTGCTCCTCACCCATTTCTATCCGCCCTGCGACGAGGTGGACGTGGCGGCGCTGGCGGCCCGGGAGTTTGCCGGAGAGGTCATCGTGGCTGAAGACGATTTAGTGGTGCAGGTGTAATGCCTTTATCGAATTATGGTTGGGTGACCCGGAGGCAGATGGCTTCCCTGCCCACCGCCCGAAACGGCCGGCGCTCATGGAAAAGAGCGATGTTTTTTCGGGAAGGTGTTGACGGAAGCCCATAGATTCCCCCTTGCCCCAAGCCTGTCCGGTAAGAATTTTGACTGAGCGCGGTTTTTATCCCTACAACGACATATCTGATAATTTTCTATGCCGATGGGAGAGATAGGAGCGATAATTCCTCATTTGAATCCCCTGAACCACAAGAATCAGAGA
>VGSO01000046.1 GCA_016874945.1 Deltaproteobacteria bacterium | reverse complement strand
GCCGCAGCCCGGACCGAGGTTAATTAACATGCCATGGGGTTGGCCGAGGGGCAGGAGTTTTTAAAGACGGCAACTGCTAATTGCCATACGGAGCACCCATGACGTACCAACTGGCCATCGGGCGCGAATTTGTGGCGCAACACTATCTCGTCGGGGGAGACTGGGGCCCTGAGAACCAGCGCCACTCCCACAATTACCAGGTGGAGGTCCGGGTGGAGGGCAGGGTCCTGGATCAGCACGGCTACCTGGTGGACATCGTGGAGCTGGAGGCCCATTTGGATGAGCTGGCGGCCTACTACCGGGACCGGACCCTGAACGACCTGCCGGAATTTGCCGGGCTTAACCCCAGCATCGAACACTTTGCCCGCATCCTCTGCCAGGAACTGCTGACCCGCCTCCAGGTGCCGCTGCACGCCCTCCAGGTGAAGGTCTGGGAAAACGACATCGCCTGGGCGGCCTATCGGCGAGAGCGCTAATGGATGATCCATGAGGGGGGCGCCGGCCCCCTTCCCCTATTTACACGTGATAGGGGTGGCCGGTCCGGATGGTCATGGCCCGGTAGAGCTGCTCCAGCAGCACCAGGCGGCTCAGTTCATGGGTGAGGGTGAAGCGGGACAGGGCCAGGCGTTCGTGGGCCTCCGCCAGGAGGCCGCCATCCAGGCCCCAGTGGCCGCCGATGAGAAAGGTTAGGGGGCGGGCTTCCGCTTCCCTTTTACCCAGCCAATGGGCGAATTCTTCCGACGTGAATTGCCTGCCTTGGGGGTCCAGGGCCGCCACATAGGCTTTCGGCGGAACCTGGACCCGGAGGCGCTCCCCTTCCCGAAATTTCAAGGTTTCCGGGGATAAGCCTCCCCCCTCTTTTTCTTCCTTGACGCTTTTCAGGCTGAGTCGGAGATAGGGCTGGAGGCGTTTCTGGTAAAAGGCCAGACCTTCCCGAATGAAGCCTTCCCGGGTCTTGCCTATCATGATTACCGTAATGTAAAGCATTTTTTCCCGTGGTCCTTGGCATATAACCTAATACCAAGTCGCAGTCGAAAGGCAACAGTTGTAGCGTGATTTGTAGCAATTGCCAAAAGTTTTTTCCGATTGTTTTTTGACGTAGGGGGATAGCGTGCTGTGCCCCTGTACCTTGGGCACGGCTCGCCGCGCCCCTACGGGGAAATTACTTTGGGCAACCCCTATATCACGCCCGCCTTTGGGGCGCAATAAATTGCGCCCCTACAAAAATACCCAATCGAATGAACCTTGGAGTAAAAACAGAAAACAGAAAACAGAAAACCGCCTCAAATCAATTCCCGGCCTTCCGGGGTGAGCTTCATTTTTCCCAGCTTGATAAATTGCACCTGGGGAGTCAGTTGGGGCGGCATGGGAGTCCAGAGGGCCAGAGACTGCGGATCCCAGGGGCCGGGAAGGATGATCCCCAGGGCCAGGGTGCGGTGGCCGGCGTCCAGCAGCCCCGCCAGCCGCAGGTGCAGGCCGGTCCAGGAAATCCAGTGAACCGGCTCCCCCTGGGGGTGGTCCAGGAGGGCGTCGCGGCGATGCTCCGGCGGCGGGTCTTGCAGGAGCAGAAATACCCGGCGCTGGCGCTCGCCGCAAAGGGCCGGGACGCCCAGGCGCCGGCTCCAGTCAGCCAGTTCCGGGGCCGCCAGAGGCTCTCCCAGGCCCCAGGGCTGGCCTTCCCAGACCAGGCCGGGCCAGGGAAGCGAGAGGCGGCGGCCCTGGTGGAAATAGCGGCGGAAGCGTTCTTCCCGGTAGCGCCGCCGGTCCTCGGGGCTGCGGCGGGTTATTCGGGAAGAAACAGGCAGCCGGATGGGAAGGGTCTTCGGTCTCCGGTCTTCGGTCTTCGGTGGGGCGGTTTCGTCGGCCTCTTTACCCACCAGGCCCCGGAGGAGGGGAGTGAGTTCCCCCTCCCGGTCCAGGGCCAGGAGCAGGGAGGGCTGGAGCAGCTCCAGCTGGGCTTTTTTCAGGCGCCAGGCCCCGGGGCCGGCCACCAGGCCGCTGGTGTTGACCACCAGGTGGCGCCTGCCCCGGCGGGCGGCTTCGTCCGCCAATACCCGGCAGCCCACGGACACTTCCAGGATGGCGCCCACCGGGGAGGTCTGGCCGACGAACCAGAGGCCGTCGGGGAAGAGGCTGTCATCCCCGGGGAGACGGGGGGGATAAAGGCCCAACCCCAAGGCTCCGGGAGGGCCCAGATGGGACTGGCCCAGGTCCAGGTCCACCAGGGCGGCAGGCAGACCCGCGGTAAAGGCCCGGTACAGGAGATACCGGCTCAAGGTGCTTTTGCCGGTATCCGGCGCGCCCAGGACCATGACCGGGCCGCCGGCCTTTAGGAACAGCCGGGCCGCGGCCTCCCATTCCGGCAGGATCTCCATCCGGGCCAGGAAGGGGAAGAGGTTCCGGTCGGACTTATCACCGCCGGGAGTCAATGGTTCCATGTCGGCCCCTGGCCCCCTCCCTCAATACTAATCACCCTCCCATGATATAAACCTTCGTGCCCACGCAGCTGACCATGAAGTTGTCGGGGAAGGCCGCGGCCAGCTTGGTCAAGGCCCGGAAGCCGGTGCAGTGGCCGGCGATGATGAGTTCGGGGGCGATTTCTTTAAGGCCGGCGATGGTTTGCTTGATGAGGTCATCGCCCCCCGCGGTGAGGTGGAAGCCGCCGATGATGGCCGCCACTTGCTTCACCCCGGTGATTTTTTGGGAGTATTTCACCATGTTGACGATGCCCGGGTGGCTGCAGCCGCCCACGATGACCAGGCCCCGGCCTTCCACGTTCATCACCAGGGCCTGTTCGTCCAGGAAGTGGTCGTGCTCCTCTTGGCCCGCCACGATGCGCTTAGGCCCGGGAAGGGGCGTTTCATAAGGGGTGGAAGGTTCCACGGTGCCGGTGAGGAGGGCCTGGCCCAGAATCATTTCGGGGCCGATGTTTTCATGGAGCAGGGCCCCGGCGTTAATCAGGTCCTGGCGGGGCAAAGTCCAGGGCCCCAGGCGGCCCCGGGGGGTGATGAGCAGCTTGGGCAAGGAGGACTCCTTGTGGGCATAAACCGGCAGTCCCGAGGTGCGCTGGCCCAGGAAAGCCACCAGGCCGCCGTAGTGGTCCGGGTGGCCGTGGCTCAGGACCACCGCGTCAATGTCATCCACCCGGTGTTCCAGGGCCTGCAGGTTGTTAAACAGGGGGAGGGGCGAGTTGGCCGCGTCCAGGAGAATCCGGGAAGACTGGCCGTCCCTTTGCAAGGTGATAAAAAAAGCCAGCCCATGAGCCGCGAGGAGCGGCTGTTTCAGTTGGCCGGGGGCCGCCCGCTCCACGATGCCGGGCCGGGAGGGCTCGAACACGTCAAAAAAGTTGTCCACCAGGATTTCCACGGTGACGGACTGCAGGGCCGGCAGCTTCATGGGGCCTCCTTTACAGTGAGCAGTAAGCAGTAAACAGTTTAGAGTCTAATATCTCCCAAGATTTTAAAAACCAAAAAAATAAGGGACGAAACCATAATTGGCCTGGAGAGGGAAAAGCTGGTAAATTTTGCTAACAGTACCGCCCTTACAGGGGGCCTGTCAAGAATTTAGGATGGTCTCCCGATTGCCCGGATTTGACCGGGTAACTGGGCTTACCCTTGGATTCATAGGCCGACTCTTCTTTAACAATCTCCCCGCCAAGGTGGTAATATGTTCAATATTTCCAAAAAAAATATTTTGAGGGAAATTTGTGCCACCTTTTATTCCGCAGGGCGATTGGGCAGCAAAAAGAGGAATTTCTTCAGAATCGAACCCGCAGATGGAAAGTTCCAAAAATCGCGTTCAATCGACGCGGCCAAGGTTGCCGCATAATCTGGGTTAAAAGGCATCTCTATGAGCCCGGGCCAATCCCATGATGTAGGGTCGGCCAACGTCGGGGCCTGTCCCACCCTTCGGCAATGTAAAGGAGGGGTTGGAATAACGCTTGTCTTTGGATTCCTATTGTTTCAAGGCAGTTGGAGGACCTTGGATGCCATTGCCTAAAAAATGGAAATGGCGAGGCTGCCTGCCGCGGTGTAATTTAGATTGACAAACGCCGCCGGTATTGGCTAAAATTTTGCAAAACCGTCTGGGTACCGTTCGGGTTTAATAGGG
Source organism: Deltaproteobacteria bacterium (assembly GCA_016874945.1). Lineage (GTDB taxonomy): Bacteria > Desulfobacterota > Desulfobaccia > Desulfobaccales > 0-14-0-80-60-11 > VGSO01. Next base: position 8,434 of record VGSO01000046.1, on the reverse strand, counting down.
AAGACGGAAAGCCGTCGCGGTCCCGCCGCTGTGACCGGGGACGAAACCTGCATCTGGCCACTGTTTCTCTTAAGCGAGATGGGAAGGCGCAGGGAGTAGGTCGATCCGGGAGCCAGAAGACCTGCCCAGATTGGCGCGGACGATCGCAGCGCGAGCGACTGCGGCCCCGCGGATCGCCGGCTGGACACCGGCAGTCGCCTTAAGGATTAATAACCGGGTGTCATCCTTAAGTCCTTCGTGGCTTAAGGATTTTTTTTACTCGCACCGCGGCGGGACGCGACAACCATTTCCTTAAACAGGAGGAGAAGATGATGTGCCTGTTGCTGAGATTCTGGTTGTTGCTGTTTGTTCTGGTTCCGGCCATGCCCGCGGTTTCTTCCGCCGTCGCGGCCAAACCCGCCATCGTGCTGGTGGCCTTCGGCACCAGCACCCCGGCCGCGGCCACCTACGATTTTTTTGAAAAACAGGTGCGGGATGGGTTCCCGGGTTATGAAATCCGTTGGGCCTTCACGTCACAAAAAGTGCGGGCCAAGGTGAAAAAGGAGCAGGGCAGGGATTTAAAGGACCTGCCCCAGGTGCTCGGGGATCTCAAGGCCGCGGGGTTTGCCCAGGTGGCCGTCCAATCCCTCCACGTGGTGCCGGGGGAGGAGTGGGAAGAGATGGTGAAGGAGAGTGAAGCTATCCCCGGCCTCCAGGTGTCCCTGGGCCCTCCGCTCCTGACTTCCCCGGAGGATCGCCAGCGCGTCCTCAAGGCCCTGGAACCGGCCTTTCCCAAGGACTTAAAGCAGACCGCGGTGGTGCTGGTGGGGCATGGCAGTCCCCACCCCAGGGGGGAAGGGGAATACCTGGCCTTCGCCGAACTGGTGCGCCGGCGGTTCCCCCAGCAACAGGCCTACCTGGCGGTAGTGGCCGGCAAGCCCACCCGGGAGGAAGTCCTGCAGAAAGTCAAGGCCTCCTCCGCCCAGGCCGTGCTGTTCATCCCCTTCCTGTTCGTGGCCGGAGAGCACATGGCCAAAGACATCATGGGGGACGAGCCGGAGAGCTGGAAATCGGAACTCCTCAAACACAAGGCTTACAAGATTCAGGCCGTGGATCGGGGTCTGGGTTATCAGGGAGGGGTGGTCCAGGTGTACCTGGACCACCTGGCCGGGGCCTTGAAAAAAGTGAGCAGTGAGCAGTGAGCAGTTAATGTTGAGGAGACTTTAGCTCAACTGTTCGCACGGGCACAGTGACGCCCCTCGTAGGGGCGGCCCGGTGGGCCGCCCGTGGCGGGCGAGCAACCCGGCTCGCCACTACCGCGCCGGCCGGGAAGCCTTTTGCCACCATCTTAAAGTCTTTTCAGGGCATAGATTGACGCCCAGGTCATTCCAAGCACAGCTTGGGAACGAGATGGCATGTCAATTTTTTAACCGAAAACCGAAAACCAAAAACTGTAATTAAATGAAGGCCGAAGAACTCTCCCCCCTGGAAATCCGGGAAGCCTGGGACCGCCGCCGGGCCGGATCTAGACGCTTTGGCCTGACCCTGGCGGGCCTGGCCTTGGCCCTGGGATTGTCCGTATGCCTGGCCACCGCCATAGGCCGCATGGACCTGGGCTGGGGGGAGATCGCCCGGGCCTTTTTGAACAAAATCGGCCTGAGCAGCTTCACCCTGGACCGCACCGGCGAGGTGGTGGTCTTTCACCTGCGCTTCTCCCGGGCGGTGTTGGCGGCCCTGGTGGGGGCCTGCCTGGCCGTCGCGGGGGTGATCTTCCAGGGCCTGCTGCGCAACCCCCTGGCGGACCCCTTCACCATCGGGGTGTCCACCGGCGCCGCCTTCGGCGCGGCCTTGCTGGTAGTTCTGGGGGTGGAAGCGGCTTTATGGGGATTAAGCTCACTGCCCCTGGGAGCCTTGGCCGGGGCCTTGGGGGCGTTGATGGCGGTGCTCATCCTTTCCCGGGAAGAAGGCCGCATCCGCCAGGAATCCCTGGTCCTGGCGGGCATCGTGGTGAGCACTTTCCTTTCCGCCTTTATCAGCCTCATCAAGAGCCTGGACGAAGAGTCATTGTCAGCCATCGTGTTTTGGATCATGGGCAGTTTTTCCGGCCGAGGCTGGGTGCACGTGGGGTTCCTGCTCCCTTACGGCCTGGCGGGGCTGGTCCTGGCGGCCTTCAACTGCCGGGAGTTGGACATCCTGGCACTGGGGGAGGAGCAGTCCCATTACCTGGGGGTGGAGGTGTCCCGCACCCGGCTCCAGCTGCTCCTGGCCGCATCCCTGCTCACCGCCGCGGCGGTGTCGGTGTCCGGGGTCATCGGCTTCGTGGGGCTGGTGGTGCCGCATTTAATCCGCATTCTGGCCGGCCCGTCCCACGGGCGGCTGTTGGTGCTGGCGGCCCTGGCCGGGGCCCTCACTCTCATCTGGGCCGACGTGCTTTCCCGGGTGATTCTGCCCGGCGGCCAGGAGCTGCCCGTGGGGGTGGTGACTGCGCTCCTGGGCGGCCCCTTTTTCTTTTACCTGCTCAAAACCCGCAAGGGCCGGGGGTTATGGTGATCCGGGCAACATCCCTGTCTCTGGGCTACGGCGCCCGCACCGTCCTCAGAAACCTGGACTTCCAGGTGCAGCGGGGAGAATTCGTGGGCATCCTGGGTCCCAACGGCAGCGGCAAGTCCACCCTGGTGAACGCTCTGGCGGGATTGTTGCCGCCCCAAGAGGGGGTCATCCAGCTTAATGGCCATGATCTCCAGGCCGTAGACAGCCGGGTGCGGGCCCAGACCCTGGCGGTGGTGCCCCAGAGCAACGACATCCGCTTTCCCTTCCCGTGCCTGGAAGTGGTCCTCATGGGGCGTTATCCCCGCAGGCGGCGACTGGGGACCTTGACCCCGGAGGATCTGATCGCCGGCCTCCGGGCCATGCGCCAGACCACCACGGAGCACCTCCAGGACCGTCTGGTCACCGAGGTCTCCGGCGGCGAGCGCCAACGGGTGGTCATCGCCCGGGCCTTGGCCCAGGAGCCGGATATTTTGATGCTGGACGAAGCCACCTCCAACCTGGACGTGCGCAAGAAACTGGAAATCTTTGAGCTATGCCAGGAACTCCATCGGGTAAAAAATCTGACGGTGCTCTGCGCCATTCATGATTTAAACCTGGCGGCCATGTACTGCCGGCGCCTCATCATCCTGAAGGACGATGGCCTGGCGGAAGACGGGCCTACGGAACGCGTCTTCACCTCGGAGATCCTGTCCGCGGTCTTCGAGACGCCCATGGAGGTGGCCCGGCATCCCCGGACCCGCCGGCTTTATGCGGTGATGCTCCCCCTGTCGGCCGGCGCGCCGGATGAGCCGGAAATTTTAAAGGCGGTGCGGTTATCGTGAGGCAGCGCGGTTTCCTTATTTTGATGGCTCTGACGTGGATTGGTTTTGCGGGAGTGGCTATCGCCGCGGTGACCATCACCGATGACCGGGGCCAGGAGGTGGTGCTGAATTCGCCGCCTAAGCGCATCATTTCGTTGTATGGGGCCATTACGGAAGTCCTCCAGGCTTTGGGCGCGGGGCCGCAAATCGTGGCCCGCACCCGGGGAGATGAGATCCTCCCCGGTCTTCCCACGGTGGGCACCCATCTCCAGCCCAACCTGGAGATGATCCTGGCCCTGAAGCCGGACCTGGTGGTCCAGGGCGGGGTGAAAAAAGGGCTTATCGGGGTCAACCGCCTGGAGCAGGAGGGCATCCCGGTGGCGGTCTTCGCCCCCCAGGATTTCCCCGGCCTTTTTACCACTATCCGGCGCCTGGGGCAGTTAACGGATAAGGCAGACCGGGCGTCGGCTTTGGTCCAGGACATGGAGGCCCGGCTCCGGGAAGTGGCCCGCCGGGTGGCGGGGCGGCCCTCCTCCAAGGTCTTCTTTGAGGTGCGCTATCACAACCTGCTGGCCGCCGGGCAAGGCTCCCTGGTGCATGACATCATCACCCGGGCCGGGGGGAAAAACATTGTGGCCAGCCCCCAGAAGCTGGTGAGCTTCAGCCTGGAAACCTTGATCCAAGAGGACCCGGAGGTCTACATCATTCAGAAAGGGCCCATGAACCGCAGCCCCCAGGACATCGAGGCCCGGCCCCACTATGACCTGCTCCAGGCGGTTAAGCAGGGCCGGGTGCTGGTGGTGGAGGAAAGTCTCTTTTCCCGCCCCGGCCCCCGGTCGGTGGAAGCGGTGGAAACCCTGGCCCGGTTTCTGCACCCGGACGCGGGATGGGGGAAGCCATGAAGCCGGACGGCGCCTGCCGCGGCCTGATCGTTGCCGGCCCCCACAGCGGGGTGGGTAAAACCACCGTCGCCCTGGGGCTCATCGCCGCGTTCCGCCGGCGGGGCCTCAAGGTTCAGCCCTTCAAGGTGGGGCCGGACTTCATCGATCCGGGCCACCACACCCAGGCCGCGGGAGTGATCTCCCGGAATCTGGATGGCTGGATGCTCACCCCAGAGGCCAACCAGGCCATTTTCCGGCGCCACGCGGCCTCGGCCGACCTGGCCCTGGTGGAAGGGGTGATGGGTCTCTTTGACGGCTATGACGGGGCTTCCGAGGCGGGCTCCACGGCCCAGATGGCCAAATGGCTGGGACTGCCGGCGCTCCTGGTGGTGGACGCCCGGGCTATGGCCCGGAGCGCCGCGGCGCTGGTGCACGGGTTCGCCACTTTTGACCCGGACCTGGCCCTGGCGGGGGTGCTCTTCAACCGGGTGGGCAGCGCCGTGCACCTGCGCTATTTGGAGCAAGCCCTGGAGTTTAAGAAAGACGCCCCCTCCTTGGGCGGCATTCCTAGAGACCATGAGCTGGCCATTCCCGAGCGGCACCTGGGTCTGACCACGGCCCAGGAGCATCCCCTGACGCCGCCATATCTGGACCGCCTGGCCGACTTGATGGAGCAGAACCTAGACCTGGACGGACTTTGGGAGCGGCTGCCCATTTTAAACTTGGCTGCGCCGCCAGTGACGGCCGCGGTGGTCGGGCAGGCGGGGACGCCTGCTCCACATTTACTTAATGCCGGACCTGTTCGCCTGGGAGTGGCCCAGGATGAGGCTTTTTGCTTCTATTACCCGGAAAACCTGGAGTGGCTGGAGCATTTCGGGGCGGCAATCATCCCCTTTTCCCCCTTGCGTGACCCGGATTTGCCTTCCGGACTCCACGGCCTTTACCTGGGAGGGGGCTACCCGGAAATGTTCGCTGGGCAATTAGCCCAAAACCGGGGCCTTCTGAAATCCTTGGGAGATCAGGCCAGGGGGGGGATGCCCATTTATGCCGAGTGCGGCGGGCTGATGTTTTTATCTCAAGAGATACAAGATCTGGACTGGAAGAGCCATGCCATGGCGGGAGTGCTGCCCTTCCGGGTGCGCATGCTGCCCCGGCTGAGGGCCTTGGGATATCGGGAAATCACCCTCACGGCCGACGGCCTCTTAGGTCCCCATGGAACCCGGGCCCGAGGCCATGAATTCCACTATTCGGAAATTATCTCCGAACCCGACAGCCTGGGCCGCCTCTACCGCCTCGCGGACCGGGACGGCGCGGCTTCCCGTCTGGAAGGGTACACCCAAGACAACGTCCTGGCCAGTTACGTTCACCTCCATTTCGGCAGCAACCCGGAAGTGGCCCGGAGCCTGGTGGAGCATTGCCGGCGGTTTAAGAAGTGTTAGGAAAAGTGTTTTGGGGGGAGGGGGTAAGGGCGAGCGCCCTTAGCCCCCTCCCCCCAACAACCACAGGAGGACCCATGACCCAACTGCCCCGGCAGCCCCGGGAGATCGAGGCGGAGAGCTTCCGCCGCATCGAGGCCCAGGTGGGGGCCCACGGCCTGGCCCCGGAAGTCTGGGCCGTGGTGCGGCGCATGATTCACACCACCGCGGATTTCGATTATCTCACCATTGCCCGGGTCCATCCCCGGGCGGTAGCCGCGGGGGTGGAAGCCTTGCGGGCCGGCCGGACCGTGGTGACCGACACCCGCATGCTGTTGGCGGGCATCAGGTCCCGGTTGGAAAAGTTGGGGGTGGAGGGCCTCTGCTTCATCGATGATTCCCAGGTGGCCCAGGAAGCCGCCCGGCGAGGCATAACCCGGGCGGCCGCGGCCATGGATAAGGCCCTGCCTCATCTGGCGGGAGGCATTGCCGCCATCGGCAATGCGCCCACGGCCCTGTTTCGGCTCCTGGAATTAATGAAGGAAGGAGCGCCCCCCCCGGCCCTCATTGTGGGCTTGCCGGTGGGTTTGGTGGGCGCGGCGGAAGCGAAAGAAGCCCTGCTTCACCAGGATATCCCTTACATCACCGCAGCGGGGCCCAAGGGCGGCTCCGCGGTAGCCGCCGCGGTGATCAATGCCCTGGCCATCATGGCCCTGGAGACCTGATTATGGGCGATAAAATCGGCACCCTGTACGGCGTGGGCGTGGGTCCGGGAGACCCGGACCTCATCACCCTCAAGGCACTCAGGATCCTGGAACGGGTACCCCGGATCTTTGCGGCCCGTTCCACCCAGAATAGCTACAGCCTGGCCCTGAACATCGTGCAACGCCACCTGAACGGGGCTGAAATCATCCCCTTGGCCTTTCCCATGACCAAAGACGCCCAGATCCTCCGGGACTCCTGGGAGACCAACGCCCGGCAGGTGCTCGAGGTGTTGCTGGCCGGGGAGGACGCGGCCTTCATCACCCTGGGGGATCCCCTGACCTACTCCACTTACGGGTATCTTCTCAAGACCCTCAAGGCTCTGCACCCCCAGGTGAAGGTGGTGACCATCCCGGGCATTACCTCTTACAACGCCGCCGCGGCCGTGCTCAACACGCCCCTGGCCGAGGGCGAGGAATCCTGCTATCTGGTGTCCGGGGCCATGGGCGGGGCCAAGCTTAAAGAGGTGGCCCAGACCGCGGAAAATATCGTGATGCTCAAAACTTACCGCCACTTCGACGACATCTGCCAGACCCTGGAGGACCTGGACCTCATGGACCGGGCCACCTGCGTGCGCCTCTGCGGTCTGGAGGGGGAGATGGTGGAAAAAGATTTGAGCGCCCTGAAAGGCCAGAAGATGCCGTATCTGTCCATGATCATTATCAAAAAAAACGGCAAAGCTTAGATGCGGTTTTCGGTCTTCGGTCTTCGGTCTTCGGTCAAAGACCACAGGTATGCTGCCTTCATTTTCAGAAGACCTAAAATAAAAAGGAAGGCCATGGATCTTCAAAATTAGAATTTGAATAATAATGCGAATGGCCAAATGGAAGCTCATTTAAAAAACCGAAAACCGAAAACCGAAAACCGAAAACCGGTATTAATGGCCGTAGTCCTGGCCGGGGTGGCCGCATTCCTGGTCTATGAAGTGCTGACGGTTCCAGGGCTCACTCCCCAAAAGCTGTCCCGGGGGTTGGGCCTGCCCCTCCTGCGCCTGCTGTTTTACATGGGAGTCGGCCTGCTCATCGGCCAGGTAATCGAATCCTTGAACTGGTCCGCCCGGCTGGGCGTCTGGGCCGGTCCGGTGCTGCGCTGGGGGCGCCTCAAGACCGAATGCGGCGCCGCCTTCACCGCGGCGTTTTTTTCCGGCATCCTGGCCAACACCATGCTCATGACTTTTTACCAGGAGGGCAAACTCAGCCGCCGGGAGATGACCTGCACTTATCTCCTCAACAACGGTCTGCCGGTATATTTGCTGCACCTGCCCACCACCTTTTTCATCATCTTGCCCTTAACCCGCCAGGCCGGGTTGATTTACCTGGGATTGGGGTTGGCGGCGGCGCTGCTGCGCAGTGCAGCATTGCTGGTTTACACCCACCTGCGATTCCCGGCCGCACCGGGACGAAGCGCCGCCGTTGACCCGGCGCCGGCTCCGGCCCGGAAGCCGGGGGGGCTGGGGGAACTTTGGCCCCGGTTCCGGACGCGGTTTTCCCGGGTGGTGCTGTACACCATTCCCATATACCTCCTCATCTTCCTGTTAACGGAAAAGGGCCTCTTCATGTGGCTGCGGGAAGCCATGGCCCGTTGGGTGACCTGGAGATTCCTGCCGGTGGAGGCGGCCAGCGTGGTGATTTTCAGCGTGGCCGCGGAATTCACCTCCGGCATGGCCGCGGCCGGGGCCCTCATGGACGCCGGGGCTTTGACGGTGCCCCAAACGGTGGTGGCCCTGATGCTGGGCAGCATGGTGGCCACCCCCGTCCGGGCTTTACGGCACCAGTTGCCCTCTCACGCCGGGATTTTCTCCCCGGCCCTGGGGATGGAGTTATTGATAATGAGCCAGACGCTGCGGATTGCCAGCCTCATTGCCGTGGTTATTCCCTATTGGGCTTGGGGCAGGGATTGGTTTTTTTGAAAATGTTGGTGGCACATCGCGGCCTAAAGGCCGCAACCAAACTAAAAAATGACCTAATTACTTTAATCAAATCAAGGTGTTACAGGCAAAATCTTCGCGAAAAAACCAGAAACTCGGATTCAGTAGCACAGGCTTTCC
>VGSO01000045.1 GCA_016874945.1 Deltaproteobacteria bacterium | reverse complement strand
GCTCCAGGTCAAGCCCTCCGCCCTTCCCATCAAGGTGATCCTTCTGGAATGAGCGGGGTGGTGCCATTATATGAAAAAATAAATCCCTCCCTTCCGGGAGATCATGGAGGTGTTGGAGAAATTAAAAGATTTTAGCCGGTTAACCTAACTTGCATCATCTCCCAACTCACCCACAAGTGGATGTAAAAATCAAAAGCATGAGGTGAAGCGTCATGACTCTCGGCTGCCTCAGGATTGTGCATCGGTCTCGGTTACTTCTGGCGGCGCGTGGTTGCGCCATTCTTTTTGCCATCTTGATGGCCGGACTCCCCTGGCCGGCCCTGGCCGCTTCTCCCATCGCCGGGGTGGCCGTCTCCCCCGCCACCGCCAGCGTCTCCTCCGGCGGCGCGGTCTACCTGCGCGCCGCGGTGCAGGGCGCCGGCGACTTCGACCGCCGGGTGACCTGGTCCCTGACCCCCGGCAACGCCGGCAGCGTCAGCCCCACCGGGCTGTTCATCTCCCATCCCGCCTTTACCGGCGACGCCTCGGTCAAGGCGACCAGCGTCGAGAACCCGATTTGCAGCGGCGCCGCCGCCATCACCGTGGCCGCCGGGGCCGGGGTGGTGCACGTGGACCTTAACAACGGCGGCGACGAGGACGGCTCCGCCCTCCATCCCTACCGGACCATTCAAGGAGCCCTGGAGCACGCCGCGGCCGACAACACCATCAAGGTGGCCCAGGGGACCTACACTGAGAACGTGGCTCTCCCCATGTTCGGCGTCTTGCTGTTGGGCGGCTTTAAAGGAGGAAGCGCGGCGGAATATGCCGCTAACCAGCCGGGCGACTTCGTCACCCGGAGCACGGATCACGCAACCCAGGTCACCACCATCCAGAGCCCCTCCCTCAACAATCCGGTGGTGGCCATGTTGGATAACTGGGACCCGCCGAATGCCCTGACTTATGCGGTGGACGGCTTCACCCTGACGGGCGGCGCCAATGGAGTGGCCGTGGCGGGCAGCGGGCAGATCGGATTCTTCATCTCCCAAAACCTGATCACTGACAACGGCACCGCGGTGAGTGACGCCAGCGCCATGGGCGGGGGGATCAGGATCTTGGGCGGAAGTCCCGTGATCCTGAACAACCAGGTTAGTAACAATCAGACCGGCTGGGGCGGCGGCCTTTATATCAACGGGATGGTTAATTCTTCTTACCTCGTCCAGGGCAATATCATTGAAAACAATCGCGCCGGGTCGGACCGGGCCGGTGGGGTCTGGTTGACCGGGCCGGCGGGATTGTTCACCTGGAACCTCGTCCGGGGGAACCGGTGCGGCACCCTGTTGACCTATGGCTACGGCGGCGGATTACTCGTTAACGGTGGCCAGGTAGAATTGAACCGCAACGTCTACGCCAATAATGAGACGCCATACTTGGGCGGCGGCCTACACATTGAAGAAGGTGCCGATGCCGTGTTGTACCACGAATTGATTTATAAAAATGCTTCCTCGGGAAGCGGGGGGGCGGGAGTTTCTGCCGCAGGGGAAAATACCCAGGTAGCGGCGAACCATTGCACCATTACCGGCAATACCGCACCGGGAATCGGGGGCAACGGGCTCAAGGTGCTGGAGGGCCAGGTGCAGGTGAGCAACTCCATCATCTGGGGCAACAGCGGGCGCGAGCTTTACGTTCAGCCCGGCGCCACCTTTGCCATGACCTACTCCAATTCCCAGTTTTACCCTGGGACCGGCAACATCAACCAAAGACCCCTATTCGCCAACCCGGCCGCGGATGACTACCACCTGAAATCCACGAAAGGCCGATGGAACCCGGTCAAGTCTCGATGGGTGTCGGATCAGGAGCACAGCCCCTGCATCGACGCAGGCAATCCCGCCGCCCCCTTCGACCAGGAGCCCATTCCCAACGGCGGCCGGGTCAACATGGGGGTCTACGGCAACACCCCGGAGGCCAGCAAGTCCCAGCAGGACCTCACGATCTCGGCAATACTGAATCTTCTCTTGGGAGACTGAGACAGGCTTAAATCACTTCCAAAATCAAGCACTTCAGATACAGGCTCTCCGGCAGGGACAGCAACCCCGGATGGTCTGGGGCCGCGCCCCGGCGCGCGATCAAGCGGGCCGGGCGGCGGGCCTCCGCCGCGGCCTGGCGCACCACTTCCAGAAACTCCGCCTCGCTCAGGTTATAGGAACAGGAGCAGGTCATCAGCGCGCCGCCGGGATTGAGCAACTGGAAGGCCCGGCGGTTGATCTCCTTATAACCTTTCAGGGCGGCGGGGCGGTCCCGGCGGCTCTTGGCGAAGGCCGGGGGGTCCAGGACGATGAGGTCGAAGCGCCTTCCCGCGGCCACGGCCTGCTTCAGAAAATTAAAGGCATTGCCTCGCTCGAAATCCAGGTTGTCCAACCCGTTTAGCCCGGCATTTTCCCGGGCCAGGTCCAAAGCCGCCTGGGAAGCTTCCACCAGGGTGACCCGGTCCGCGCGTGGGGCCAGGTGCAGGGCAAAGGCCCCCTGATAGGAAAAGACGTCCAACACCTGTCCTCTGGCCCACGCCGCGGCAGCCCGGCGGTTTTCCCGCTGGTCCAGGAACAAGCCGGTCTTCTGGCCCCGGCGCAGGTCTGCATGCAGCCGCACCGGCCCTTCCTTTACCTCCACCCGGTCCGGCAGCTCCCCCCACACCGTCTTTATTTCCAGGGGGAGCCCTTCCAACTGGCGCACTTCCGCGTCATGGCGCCGGGTGATGGACGCGGGAGCAAGATGCTCACGGAGAAGATGGGTAATTTCAGGCAGGAGGCCCTCCATACCGGGGTGGAGGGCCTGCACCGCCAGGTGGCCGGCGTAATGGTCCACCACCAGCCCCGGGAAGCCATCGGCTTCGCCATAGATAAGCCGGTAGACGTTGGTGTCATGGACTACTCGCTGGCGATAGGCCAGGGCCCGCTGAAGCCGCGCCTCCCAGAAGGACCGGTCCACCGCTTCGTCCCCATAAGTGACGAAGCGCAAGGCGATGCGGGACGCGGCGCTGTAAAAAGCCTGGCCCAGGAATCGATCTCCGGCGTACACCGCTACCAGAGACCCGGAAGGCGCTCCCGGGTCCCTCTCCAGGTCATCCCGGTACACCCAGGGGTGGCCGGTGCGGCGCCATCTGAGGCCCTTGGCGGTAAGTCGCGCCGCCGGCAGGTCCCCGACGCCTGCCTGAACTTTTTCCATGGCTCCCCTTTGGTTAGTTGACGGTTTACAGTTCACGGTTCACCGTTGACCATGGTAAAATAACGGCCAAAACTCAAACCTTGGAACTGTCAACTGATCACTGGTCACTGGTCACTGGTTACAGCTGCTTTTCCAGATATTCCTTATATTTTTGCCGGATAAACCGGGGGGCGAAATCGGGGGGGTCCAGGTACAACGGGCCCAAGGTCAAAAGACGGGTCTTCATATCATCCAGCATCCCGGCCATTTCTGCCTCGGCGATAAAGTTACGCTCCTCCCTCCGGGCAAAAATTAACTCCGGGCCCAGGGCCGCAGTCACTTCCTCTGCCCGGGAGGCCAACTCCGGTGGTAAGGTGGCGCCGTTAACCGGGATGGACATTCGGGCTTCCAGGACTACCTGGTGGCGGTCTCCCGCCACCGGACGCGACCGGTCCCACACCTCCAGGGTAAGGCCGTTGGGCAGCTCATGCCTGGTGAGCAATTTATTTGCGGTCATAGTTTCCCCTCTCTGCCACAAAATGATTATATTATATGGAAATTGCACAGCAGGACAAGCCACTCAACAGGAGTCTCCATGCGGCGCAAAACCCTGATAATTATTTTGGCGGTGTTCATCGTGGGCGCCGGGGCCGGCGGCGGTCTTTTTTTCAATTGGATTTATTCGCCCCGGTACTCCTTGCACCAGATGGTTATGGCCCTCAAGGCCAAAAATATGGTTGATTTCATCAACTACCTGGATTTAAAGGAGATTTTCAATAATTTCCTGGAAGCCTCTTCCACGGATCTGCCCCCTCCAAGTTCCCAAGAAGGGGACGAGATGGCCCGGCTGACCCGGAACCTGGGGCGCAAATTCGCCCGATTCGTCTTGCCGCAGTTGTTCAAAACCTATGAAAAAGATATCCAGGCGACTATGGAGAAATACATGGTCAGTCTGGATAACAAACAGGTTTTGGCCCTCACTGCGGCCATTGCCGTAGCCCAGATCAAAGTGGAGGGGGACGAGGCCCAGGTGAGCATTCGGGACCCCAAGACCAAAGAAGATTTTCGGTTTCAAATGCGCCGCCAGGAAGACGGCGTGTGGCGCATAGTGGAAGTGAACTACCAGGACATTAAAAAATTTATCAAACGGGAGTTTGGGGACTGACCCCATTCATTGTCTGATAATATATATTATGTAAACTAACCTATGCTGGTGGAAAAAATCTGCCCCCGGTGCGGGTATGTTGCCCGGGAACACCGCAATCCCGTGCCCGCCGTGGATATTATTATTGAATACCAGAACCGGGGGGTGGTGTTGATCCAACGCGGCAAGCCCCCCTGGGGTTGGGCCTTGCCGGGCGGATTCGTGGAATACGGCGAGCCCCTGGAAGAGGCCGCCCGGCGGGAAGCCCGGGAAGAAACGGGCCTGGAAGTGGACCTGCTGGGGCAGTTTCACGCTTACTCCGACCCCCGCCGGGACCCCCGGCAACACACCGTCACCGTGGTTTTCGTGGCCCGGGGTTACGGCACTCCCCAGGCCGCGGACGACGCCCGGGACCTGGCCATTTTTTCTCCGGAAAATCCGCCGGAATCCTTGGCTTTTGACCATGCCCGAATCCTGGCCGATTATGTCAAGGTGCGGCGGCAGTGGCTCTTACGAAGAGAACCGGGGGAATTATAAGATTGCCGGGATTAGCTTTCAGGTTTCAGCTTTCAGCATAAAATATCTTTCTCGAGCCTGATCATAACTTAAGATAATTTCTTAATATTGGACTGTAACATATTGATTTACCGACTATATCAAGCAGTAAGCGCTCTGGCCGGACTGGCATTGTTGCCTTATTTTTATTGGCATTTTAATTCCCGGGGCCGGGGGGAGAGCTTCCTGCCCCGTCTAGGCCTTAAACTCCCCCCCTCCCCTCCTCCCCCCGGCAGACCCCGGGTCTGGGTTCACGGGGTTTCCGTGGGCGAAATCCTTTCCGCCCTCCCCCTGGTTAAAGAACTTAAGGCACTTCTGCCCCGGGCCGCGTTGATCATCACCACCGGCACTGAAACCGGCCAGGCCGTGGCCCGGCGGCATTTTCTCCCCTTGGGCGCGCTGGTCTGCTACTTCCCCCTGGATACGCCCTGGGCCGTGGCCCGCTATCTGGCCTATCTGAGGCCTGACCTTTATATCTCCCTGGATTCGGAAATCTGGCCCAACTTTCTCGTTCAGGCCCAACGCCGGGGGGTGCGACTGGCCCTGGCCAACGCCCGCATCTCGGACAAAACCTTCAGAAGATTTATTAAATTTAAGCCATATATAGTTAATTTTATTAATTTATTTGAGATTATTACCTGCGGTTCCACCCTGGATTGCCGCCGCCTGCAGGAGATAGGGGTTCCCCCGGACAAACTACAATTTTCCGGAAACCTGAAGGTGGACCGCCTTCTTACCGGCATGGACCCCCATGCCTCTCAGTTGCTGGCGAAGTTGTTTCACCTCAAAGGAGAGCCGGTTTTTTTAGCCGCATCCACCCACCCCGGTGAAGATGAACCCATTCTGAAAGCTTATGAACTTCTCCGGGCCCCCTACCCTACCCTGCTCCTGATCCTGGCGCCCCGCCACCCGGAACGGACCCCGGACCTGGCCCGACTGGTTCAATCTCACGACCTGGCCTTTCAGTTATGGAGCAACCTCAAAACCGGCGCCGAGATCCGCGTGGCCCCGGTAGTCATCATTGATACCATCGGCGACCTCTTCAACCTTTACGGCGTGGCCGACGTCGCCTTTGTGGGCGGCAGCCTGGTCCCCCACGGCGGCCAGAATATCCTGGAACCCGCGGCCTGGGGCCGGGCGCCAATCTATGGGCCTCATATCCACAACTTCCGCTGGGCCCAAGCCATCCTGGAAGAAGCCGGAGGGGGCTTTATGGTCCACGACGTCCCCACCCTCGCCGCCGCGGCCCGCCGCCTCCTGGATGATCCCCGGATGCGCCGCGGCCTGGGCGCGCAAGCCCAGGCCGCTCTCCTCCGCCACCAAGGCGCGGCCCGCCGCCAGGCGGAGGTGATTGTGGAGATTTTGTGAAGCTATTCAGGGGAGGGGGCCAGGGGCAAATGGTCCCTGCCCCCTCCCCTGAAACCCCTCCCCCAACCCCTTAATTTTTTCTTTATAATACCTTTCGAGCGTCCATCAAATCCGGTGCAACTAAAAATCCCGGTAAGCCCCTGCAAATTATGGTATATTCAAACAACTACCAGCACAATTATACCATTTTCTCTTTCAAGTGCAACAAACTTAATCTGTAACTTATTGATAATCCGTAATTATCTTTACCGAAAACCGAAAACCGAAAACCGTATTAGAGGTCCACTTGAAGGCATTGTTGGCATTAGAAGATGGTCTGGCTTTATGGGGAAGGTCCTTTACCGGACCCGGGGAAGCCGCCGGGGAAGTGGTGTTCAACACCGCCATGACCGGCTACCAGGAGATTCTCACCGATCCTTCCTACAAAGGCCAGATTGTCACCATGACTTACCCCTTGATGGGCAATTACGGCGTCAACCCCGAAGACTCCGAATCCCGGGGCATCCAGGTGGAGGGATTCATCGTCAAGGAATACCACCCCTACCCTTCCAACTGGCGGTCTAAAGGCGCCCTGGCCGATTATCTTAAGTCCCACGACAAGCTGGGCGTGGAGGGCCTGGACACCCGGGCTGTCACCAAACGCCTCCGGGAAGTGGGGGCCATGCGGGGAATCATCTCCACCCTGGATCTGAATCCCGAGTCTTTGGTGCGCCGGGCCCGGGAGCTTCCCAGCATGGAGGGCCTTGATCTGGTGCCCCTGGTGACCTGCTCCCAGCCCTATTGGTGGGAAGAAAATGTAGCACAGCCGCCCTCGGCTGAGCCTGTTGACTTGCATTCCCTCTGGCAGGAGCGCTCCGGCCGGAAGGTGGCGCTTTATGACTATGGAGTCAAGTTCAACATCATCCGCAGCCTGAAGGCCCGGGGTCTGGAAGTCTTGGTGGTCCCGGCCCCAACTCCCGCAGCCGCGGTTCTAGCCTTGAACCCTGCCGGCATCGTCCTCAGTAACGGCCCCGGCGACCCCGCCGCGGTGACCTACGCCATTGAAAACGTCCGTCACTGCCTGGGCGCGGCGCCCATGTTCGGCATCTGCCTGGGCCACCAACTCATGGGCCTGGCCCTGGGAGGCCGCACCTTCAAGCTCAAGTTCGGCCACCGGGGCGCCAACCAGCCGGTGAAGAATCTCGTAAGCGGGCGGGTGGAGATCACTTCCCAGAATCATGGGTTTGCCGTGGATATCGAGTCCATCCCCGACCCCCAGGTGGAACTGACCCACATCAACCTCAATGACGGCACCCTGGAGGGTCTGCGCCATCCTGGGCTTCGGGCCTTCTCGGTGCAGTACCACCCCGAGGCCTGCCCCGGCCCCCATGACGCCGATTATCTGTTCCAGGAGTTCATTGACTCGTTGGCCTAAGGGAATCCATAAAAAATTGACCCTCTGAGAGTTCTATAATTTATCGTCTGGCAACGGGGAATGCCCTTTGAGCACTAACAAGGAGTGTCCCATGGAGATTGACCAGAGCTTGATTGAAGAGATTGTTTACCGCATCTTGACCGTGACTCCGGCGGACCGCATCATTATGTTCGGTTCGGCGGCCACCGGCGAAATGGTCCGGGATAGCGATATCGATCTTCTGGTGCTGCAGTCCGCTCCTGGAAATACCCGCCAGGAAATTGTGCATATCCAGCGGGCCTTGCGTGGTTTGGGCTATCCCTTTGATATCATTGTCATGGCCACGGAGCGCTTCGAGGAAAGTAAGGGGGTCATCGGCGGCATTGCCTTTCCGGCCAACAAATATGGGAAAGTGATCTATGAGGCCGCCTGAGGAAGTAAAACGCGATATGGTCCGGCAATGGCTGGCAAAGGCAGATGAAGATCTGGATGCGGCCGAATACCTCTCTTCCAGAGAGAGGTCTTTTTTCTCCGCTATCGGCTTCCATTGCCAACAAGCGGCGGAAAAGCATCTCAAAGCTTTTCTCACCTGGCACCAAATCGAGTATCCTAAAACCCATGACTTGGGATTGCTCCTTAGTCTCATCGCAACCGCCGACACGGCTTTAGCCGATTCCCTAACAGAGGTTCCGGCGCTCAATACCTACGGGGTGGACATGCGCTATCCGGGGGATGCTCCGGAACTCACTCGGGAAGACGCCAATGAGGGATTGCGATTGGCCAATAAAGTTAAGAAAGCAATCAACCTTATCTTGAAGGACCATATCTGAGCTGGAAAGCTATTTAAAATGGTGAGCCTTGCCCACCCTATGCATAACCAACTAAATTGTCCCCCTAACCCTAAATTGAGGAGTACGCAAGATGACAAGTAAAAGGCTTTTGGTCATAGTCACCGCGTTAGCTCTTGTCATGGTGCTTCCCCTAACCGCCCAGGCCGCGCCGGTGGGCAAATTCATCATGGTTCAGGGGCACGTGGATATTTTGAAACAAGGGAAGCTCCCGGCGGCGCCGGTCAAGCTCAACGACGGGGTGGAGCCGGGGGACGTTATCCGCACCAAGTCCAAGTCCAAGGCCCAGGTGCGGTTCGTGGACGAAACCACCCTGACCCTGGCCCCCGAGTCCCGGGTGGCCATCGCCGACTATCTCTATGACGGCCGCCAGCGCCGGGCCACCCTCAATGTCTACCGGGGGTTGGTCCACACCGTGGTGAATAAGATCCTCCAAATACAGGAGCCGGACTTTATTTTTCAGACCCATACCGCCTGGATAGGGGTGCGAGGCACCGAATGGTACACTTTGATCAAACCCATCTCCACCCTGGTTTACCTGCCCGCGGGACGCCTGGCGGCGGCTTCCCGCAACCCCACTAACCTTCTGCTGGAAGCCGGCTATTGGGTGGAAATCTTTAAGGACCGGATCACCCCGCCCCGGATAATCACCGCGCCCGACCTGGAACTGCTGGAAAAGCTGATGGACAGCGGGGTGCCGGAAAGCCCCGACTTTCAGGTAACCCCCGAGGGTAGGGGGCATGGGACCGGCATTCCCCGGCCTCCGGACCTGGAGCGGGGAATTCCCCCGGCCCTGCCGCCAACCTTAACGCCACCCCAGCGGCCGCCCGGCCCCACGCCCGGTCCGAGTATAACTCCAGGTCTGGACCGAATTACTCGTTGAAGAAGTCCGGCTCTTTGATTAAAGTAATGGCCTGGAGGGGAGGAGCGGGATGGCTCATCCGCTGGCCTCCCCTTCATTTTACCTCTGCCCATATATAAAAATTATGCCCAAGCGCACTGACCTCAAAAAAATCCTCATCATCGGCTCCGGGCCCATCATCATCAGCCAGGCCTGCGAATTCGACTATTCCGGCACCCAGGCCTGCAAAGCCCTCCGGGAAGAGGGTTATGAAGTGGTCCTCATCAACTCCAACCCCGCCACCATCATGACCGACCCGGAGATGGCGGACCGCACCTACATCGAGCCTATCACCCCGGAAATCGTTTGCAAGGTCATCGAACGGGAGCGTCCCGACGCCCTGCTCCCCACCCTGGGAGGGCAGACAGGCCTCAACTGCGCCATCGCGGTGGCCGAAACCGGCATCCTGGAACGCCTGGGGGTGGAGATGATCGGGGCCAACCCCGCGGTCATCAAAAAGGCGGAAGACCGGGAGCTGTTCCGGGACGCCATGGTCAAAATCGGCCTCCGGGTGCCCCGGAGCGCCATTGTGCGCACCCTGGTTGAGGCCCTGGCTGCGGCCCCCCAGATCGGCTACCCCATAATCGTCCGCCCCTCCTTCACCCTGGGCGGCACCGGCGGCGGCGTGGCCTACAACCTCGAAGACTTGCGCCTCCTGGCCGCAGAAGGCCTGGCCGCCAGCATGATCAGCGAAGTGATGCTGGAAGAGTCGGCCCTGGGCTGGAAAGAATTCGAGCTGGAAGTGATGCGGGACTTCGCGGACAACGTGGTCATCATCTGCTCCATCGAGAACCTGGACCCCATGGGGGTGCACACCGGGGACTCCATCACCGTGGCCCCGGCCCAGACCCTCACGGACCGGGAATACCAGGCCATGCGGGACGCCTCCCTGGCCATCATGCGGGAAATCGGGGTCCAGACCGGGGGCTCCAACATTCAGTTCGCGGTGCATCCCAAAACCGGCGAGATGGTGGTAATCGAGATGAACCCCCGGGTGTCCCGCTCCTCGGCCCTGGCCTCCAAGGCCACGGGCTTCCCCATCGCCAAGATCGCGGCCAAGCTGGCGGTGGGCTTCCTCCTGGAGGAAATTCCCAATGATATCACCCAGGAAACCTATGCTTCCTTTGAGCCCACCATCGACTACTGCGTGGTGAAGATCCCCCGCTGGGCTTTCGAGAAGTTCCCCGGGGCCGAAGATTTACTCACCACTTCCATGAAGTCCGTGGGGGAAGTGATGGCCATCGGCCGCACCTTCAAGGAGGCCCTGCAAAAAGGCGTCCGCTCCCTGGAGATCGCCCGCTACGGCCTGGGGGCCGATGGCAAGGATTTACCCGAAATCCCCCTGGAAGAATTGCACACCAGGCTGCGGGTCCCCAATTCCCTGCGCCTCTTCTACTTGCGCCAGGCCTTTCGCCAGGGGTTGAGCGTGGAGGAAGTTTATGGCTTGACCGCCATTGACCCCTGGTTCCTGCACCAGATCCAGGACCTGGTGGCCTTTTCCGAAGAGCTTAAAACCTTCGGGATTCTATTGGCCCAGGGCCGGGGCCAGGAGCAGTTTGCCGACATGCTCCGCCGGGCCAAGGAATGGGGCTTCTCGGATATTCAGTTGGCCCATCTGTGGGGAGGCAATGAGGAGCAGATCGCGGACATGCGCCAGGAATACGGAGTCCAGCCGGTTTATAAGCTGGTGGACACCTGCGCCGCGGAGTTTGAGGCTTACACCCCGTACTTTTACTCCACTTATGAGTGGGAGAATGAAAGCCGGAAGACCGCCCGGGACAAGGTGATGATTCTGGGAGGCGGGCCCAACCGCATCGGCCAGGGGATAGAGTTCGACTACTGCTGCTGCCAGGCCTCCTTCGCCCTGGGGGAGTTGGGCCTGGAGTCCATTATGGTCAACTCCAATCCCGAGACGGTGTCCACCGACTACGACACCTCGGACAAGCTTTATTTTGAGCCCCTCACCCGGGAGGACGTGCTTAACATCGTGGGGACGGAGAACCCCCGGGGTCTCATCCTCCAATTCGGCGGCCAGACGCCCCTGAACCTGGCGGTGCCCCTGGGCCGGGCCGGCGCGCCCATCCTGGGGACGCCCCCCGCGGCCATCGACCGGGCCGAAGACCGGAAGCTTTTTAAACAGCTCCTGGCCAAGCTGGGGCTGAAGCAGCCGCCTAACGACACCGCCACTACGGCGCCCGAAGCCCTGAAGATCGCCCATCGCATCGGCTACCCGGTGCTGGTGCGGCCTTCCTACGTCCTGGGGGGCCGGGCCATGCAGATCGTCTCCGACGACCAGACCCTGGTGAACTTCATGAATTGGGCTTTGGAGGCCTCGCCGGAACACCCCATCCTCATCGACAAGTTCCTGGAAGACGCCATCGAAGTGGACGTGGACGCCATCTCCGACGGCCGCGCCACCACCATCGGCGCGCTCATGGAGCACATCGAAGAGGCCGGCATCCACTCCGGGGATTCGGCCTGCGTGCTGCCGCCCTACTCGCTTTCCCGGGAAATCCAGGAGGAAATCAAGCGCCAGACCAAGGCCCTGGCCGCCGAACTGGGAGTGGTGGGCCTCATGAACATCCAGTTTGCCGTGAAGGACGGCCAGGTTTACGTGCTGGAGGTCAACCCCCGGGCCAGCCGCACCGTGCCTTTCGTGAGCAAGGCCATCGGCGTGTCCCTGGCCAAGCTGGCCACCAAGGTGATGCTGGGGCGCACCCTGGAAGAACTGGGATTTACGGAGGAAATCGAGCCGCCCTATTTCGCCGTGAAGGAGTCGGTCTTCCCCTTCCGGCGCTTCCCCGGGGTGGACCCCATGCTGGGGCCGGAAATGCGCTCCACCGGCGAGGTCATGGGCATTGACGCCGACTTCGGCCTGGCCTACGCCAAGGCCCAACTGGCCGCGGGGCAGGCGCTGCCCCTGGCCGGCGGGGTGCTGTTCAGCGTCAAGGACCCGGACAAGCCCGGGGCCGCGGCCGTGGCCCGGGGCTTTAAGGAGCTGGGATTCAAGCTCTACGCCACCCACGGCACCGCGGCATATTTCAAAAAGCACGGATTGACGGTGCATCCGGTGCATAAAATCCGGGAAGGCCGGCCCAACATCATTGACCGCATCAAAAACCGGGAAGTGGACCTGCTCATCAACACCCCCCTGGGCCGCTACACCCCCCGGGACTCCTAC
>VGSO01000044.1 GCA_016874945.1 Deltaproteobacteria bacterium | reverse complement strand
ATACCAAGTTGCGATCAAACGAGTAAAAATGTCATTCTGAGCGCAGCGAAGAATCTAGATTCTTCACTCCGCTTCGCTCCGTTCAGAATGACAAACAAAAATTACCTCTTTGACGGCAACTTGGTATCACGCCAAGCCGCAAAGGACGCTAATACCAAGTCGCAGTCGAAAGGCAACAGTTGTGGACTGATTTATCACGCCTGCCGTTAGGGGCGCAATGCATAGCGCCCCTAACGGCAAAAGCCTTGTGAACTTGGGAAGAGAAGAAACTTTTCAATAAGCCCCCCCATAATGCTTGGGGACTTCCATGATAAAAAGGGCTCCTGCGCCCGGTTTGCTCCAAAGGGAAAGCCGGCCGCCGCACTTCTCCAGCAAGTGGAGGCTCACCTTCAATCCCAGGTGGGTGCTATCCGCCTGGCGCTCGGTGGGAAGCAAGAGGTTCTGCCTCAGCTTGTCCACTTCCATGCCGGGGCCGTTATCTTGGACTTCCACCCGGACATGCTCCTTTCCGTCCTTTACCCGAATTTGGACAAAGTCCCCGTAATTCATGGCGTTGCCGACGATATTTTGAAGGATGACCTCCATGGTGTAAGGTTCGAAGGGGAAGACCAGGGTATCCCGGCAGTCTTCCAGAGGTTGACCGTTAAGCGCCAGCCGGATTTCCTTGTCCCGAAAACGCAAGCCTTTAAGGTCGTTCACCGCGTGGGCTAGCAAGGGGAATAAGTCGTGGGGTTCAGCCGCCGGCGCGTCGCTGGTCAGGGCCTTTAAGAAGAGAAGCTCCTGTCCCAGGATATGGGACAGGCGGTGGGCCGCATCTTCCAAAATGCCGACATTCTGCCCCAAGGCCTGGAATTGCTGGTGAAAGCCTTCATAGGTCGGGCAATTCTCCCTGGCGCACTGGCGGAATTGTTCGTCCAGATTATTCATTTTCCGCTTAATCCGGTGGGAAAACCCCTGGATGCCCAGGGCCAGGTTTTTGTAATGGTGCCGCAGGGCCGCCACCTGGAGTTCAAACTCCAGGTGCAAACCGTCCAGGCGCAGGCGGTGTTCCCGGAGGCGCTGAAAAATAAAACCTATGACCATCCATCCAACTCCCCCAAAGAGGGCGAAAAGCAGAATCATGGGCCACATGTGATAATGGAAGCTGTGGACCAGGGCGCCGGTTATGTCCAGCGGGGCGCCTTCATAAATGTGGACATGGATGTTGTGAACCACCATGGACAAAGGGTGGCCCACCAGAATTCCCAGTCCAATCCCCAATAAGAGGCACGCCCAAGGATAAAACCAGGTTTTTTCCCGGTAGCCGGGTGGCTTCAACGCCACCGGTCGAATATCTTCAGTTTCCATGGGGTTCCTCGGGAAGGCGGGACTGGGCCAGACGGGCCTCCAACTCCTGTTGCAGATCGATCATCCGGGTCTGACTGCCGTTGACATAAGGTATGGAGGTCACTTCCGCCAGATTTTCCAGGGACTTGATCACCGCGTCAATTTCCCGGGAAGCCCGATGGACCATTGCCAGCGGCTGCCGCCATTGAGTGTCGGGCAGGCTCTTTTGCAAGCGGGCGCTATAGCCGCCGATGACCAGGTTGGCGTTGCGGATGTGGTGGGCCAGGGTGACCATCAATTGCTGCAGGGTGTCCAGGGCCGCCTGGCGTTTTTGAGATTCCAGCCGCGCCGCCGCCAGACGCTCTTTCTGGAGACGCCAGGCGCCCAAAATGAAGCCGGCCACTCCTCCCATAAACGCGAAGGCCAGCCCCATGGCCAGCATGTCCCGGCTGAAGGACAGGTGCAACTGGCGGCCCCAAAGCGTTAAATCCCAGGGAGCATGGGGGTGCTGGGGGCCGATAATGTAAGCCAACATGGCAAAGGGGTGCATCAGCAAAAAGCCCACGGCCATGCCACCCAGGGTAAACCAGAAAAAGGCCATCCTGCCGGTCAGCAAAAGGAAACCTCGGAGTGCTGGCTCCTGGACGGGAAGGTCATCAATCCGCCCGTGCCCATATTTGGCAATCCCTCAATTGGGACGGTGGGGGTCGAAGTATGGAGGAGTATACCATTGTCTCAGGGAGGGATCGTACCAATGAGTTGGAATGCCGTATTGAGCCTCCCCCGGGTAGGACTCCCCCGGATAGTAGCTGGGAGCGTAATACCCCGGGGCGCAGCCCCAGATGGCGAGCAGCAACAAGATCAGGCAAGCATATTTTTTCACTACAACAACCCTCTTTATTATCAAAAAGGCGGCAAGGCCCACTGCCAATTTTCTTTAATGTTAAGAAGTTAACCCGAATTGTCAATGCAAAGGTTGAAAGTGATCCTCCTCGGCTGCTGGGTGTAGGGTGGGGAAAACGCACCGGAAGTTGGCCGTCATGAAAAATAGGCGCCTTGGCGTCTTGGCGTCAGGTAAAAAACCCAACTTGACAAGCCCTCTGGGCATAACCATTTTTCCTTTCAGAGGCCCTTTTCCCTGGCGCGGAGAATTCCGTCCTGATAAGCTCTGCCCTTCCCGCCAGGAGGCCCTCGCCGGGGGCAAGGAGCAGCGGCCATGAGCACATCTGCCAGATTGGTGACCAGGAAGGCTTCCGCCCGCATCCCCACCGCGTTCAGCCCGTTTCAGCTAATTTTTTACGAGTCTCCCGATAACCAGGAGCACCTGGCCCTGGTGCGGGGAGAGGTTCAGGGACAGCGGGACGTCATGGTAAGGGTGCACTCGGAGTGCTTCACCGGCGACGTCCTGGGCTCCCGGCGGTGCGACTGCGGCGATCAGCTCCAACTGGCGCTTCGCCGCATCGCCCAGGCCGGCTCCGGGGTGGTCATTTATCTCCGGCAGGAGGGCCGGGGCATCGGCCTGCTGGACAAGCTACGGGCATACCACCTCCAGGACCAGGGCTGCGACACGGGGGACGCCAACCTCATGTTGGGCCACGAGGCGGACGAACGGGAATACGGCATCGCGGCCGCCATCCTGGAGGACCTGGGGGTCAAGTCCATCCGGCTGCTCACCAATAACCCACACAAGATCGAGAGTCTGGCTGAAATGGGCATTGCGGTGGAAGGCCGCATCCCCTTGCAGGCCCAGGTCCACCCGGAAAATGCCGCCTATCTCCGGACCAAGGCCCGCCGCCTGCGCCACCTGCTTTCCCTGGAGGAACTGGAGGACACCGGGGGACGGCAGCTGACCACCAGGCTCATGGAGGAGATTCAGGAGGCCCTCCACCTTGCCGGAGAGCACCGGCGGCGCACCGGCCGGCCTTATGTGACCCTGAGCTATGCCCAGAGCCTGGACGGCAGTATCGCCGACCGCCCGGGGCGGCCTTTGCCGCTTAGCGGGTCCCAGTCCCTGGCCATGACCCACACCTTGCGGGCCGCCCACGACGCCATCCTGGTGGGCATCGGCACGGTGCTGGCGGACAACCCCCGGCTCAACGTCCGGCTGGTGGAAGGCCGCGACCCCCAGCCGGTCATCGTGGACAGCCGCCTGCGGTTTCCGGCATACTCCAACCTGCTGCGCAATTGCCGGACTCCCTGGATTGCCGCCAGCAACGGCGCGGACCTGGAACGCCAGCGGGATTTGGAAGAGATGGGGGCCAAGGTGCTGGTGCTCCCCAGCCACAACGGCTGGGTGGACCTCACCTGCCTCCTGGAGCGATTGGGGGAACTGGGAGTCAACAGCCTCATGGTGGAAGGCGGCGCCCAGATCATCACCAGCTTCCTCTCCTTCCGGCTGGTGAACCAGATAGTGCTGACCATCGCGCCCATGCTGGTGGGGGGCTTGCGGGTCATGGACAATTTCGGGGGTTACCTCCGGAGCTTCCCCCGCCTGAAAAATTTGAGCTACCAGCGGCTGGGGGAAGACCTGGTGCTCCGGGGAGAACCGGATTGGAGGGATTGAGGCCATGCAACGACTGGCTCTCTATTTTACCGCGCCCCGCCAGGTGGAAGTGCGGGAAGAGACCCTGGTGGAGCCGTCCTACGGGCAGTTACTGGTCAGGACGCTCATTTCGGCGATCAGTTCCGGCACCGAAAACTTGATCTATCGCGGCCAGGCTCCTGAAGACCTGGCCGCGGATGAGGCCATCCCGGCCCTGGCCGGGGAATTGGCCTTTCCGCTGAAATACGGCTACTCCGTGGTGGGGCAGGTGGAATCGCTGGGTCCCGGGGTGGCCCCGGAGTGGCAGGACCGCCTGATCCTCGCTTTTCACCCTCACGAAAGCCGGTTTCTGGCCACTCCCGATGAGCTCCTGCCCCTGCCGCCGGAGGTGTCAGTGGAGGGTGCGGTCTTTTTTCCCAACATGGAGACTGCGGTGACCCTGCTGCTGGATGGCCGACCCCTCTTGGGCGAGCAGGTGGCGGTCTTTGGCCAGGGCATCGTCGGGCTGCTGCTCACCGGATTGCTGGCCCGCTGGCCCCTGGCCTCCCTGGTGACCCTGGACCTTCATCCCCGGCGGCGCCTGGCTTCGGAGACCCTGGGCGCCCATGCCTCCCTGGACCCCTCGGCTTCTGACGCCCAGGAAAGGCTGGTTTCCCTCCTCCAGGGTCCCCGCCCCTATCCCGGCGCGGATTTGACTTATGAAATTTCCGGCAACCCCACGGCCCTGGATCAGGCCATTGCGGCCACGGGCTTCAGCGGCCGGGTGGTCATCGGCTCCTGGTACGGCCGGAAGAGGGCCGACCTCCAGTTGGGAGGCCGTTTTCACCGCAGCCGCATGCGCCTCATCAGCAGCCAGGTAAGCACCATCGCCCCGGAGCTCACCGGCCGGTGGAACAAAACCCGGCGCTATCACCTGGCCTGGCAGATGCTCCGGGACCTCAACCCGGCCCGGTTCATAACCCACCGCTTTCCTTTTCCCCAGGCCGCCCAGGCTTATGAGTTGATCGACCGCAACCCGGCGGAAGTGATCCAGGTGATTTTGACTTATTAGCGGACGCCCTTGAGCCGTGGGCTCACTCCAAGAGCATGAAAAGTATGGGTGGCCCAAGCTTCCGGCCTGTGGGAAAGTCGCTTGGTGTAGCAGGCAGCGCCCACAGGGCAGAGGCC
The DNA here is from genome assembly GCA_016874945.1 of Deltaproteobacteria bacterium. Lineage (GTDB taxonomy): Bacteria > Desulfobacterota > Desulfobaccia > Desulfobaccales > 0-14-0-80-60-11 > VGSO01. Next base: position 7,595 of record VGSO01000044.1, on the reverse strand, counting down.
TGTGCCACTAGAATCTTTTAGATTCTTAGAGCCTTCCGGATTTTCAGGGGTCTCAAGTCGCAATCAAACGGCAACATTGTAGGGCGTGATTTATCACGCCCGCCTTTACGGGCGCAATAATACGGTTTTCGGTAAAGATAATTACGGATTATCTATAAATTATAGATTAAGTTTGTTACACTTGAAAGAGAAAATGGTATAAATTGCGCCGCTACGGCAATAGCCTTTTGAATGCGCCTTAATCTTATTTTTCCTTGCCTCTTTCTTTATGAATGGCAGAAGTTGGCCACCCGGTTTCTGGGCTGTAGCTGTCTTCTCCCTACAACGCCGGGCGCAGGTAATTGGGGGACAGCCGGGCCGGGGGGACGGTGAGGCCCTGGAGGAGGCGGGCCCGGCCCAGCCGGGCCACGGTGGCGGCCCGGGGGTGGCGCATCTCCGGCGGCGCCCATTGGATTCCCGGAGCCAGGGCTTGCTTTAGAAAATCCTGATAGGCGTTGAGGGCGGGCCCGGTGAGCAGCAGGGGCGGAGTCAATCGGGAGGGCAGGGCCTCCAAGGGCAGGCGCTCCGGCCCCGCCAGGGGTTGGGGGGTCTCCTCCGGGCAACGGTACAGGCCGAAGAACACCTCCCGGCGCCGGGCGTCCATGATAACTCCAATGGGGTGGGGATGAAAAGGAAATTGCGCCGCCAGGACCTCCAGGGTGGAGACCCCCACCAGGGGGCAGCTTAGGGCCAGGGCCAGGCCCTTGGCAGTGGCCAGGCCGATGCGCAGGCCCGTGAAGTTCCCCGGCCCCTGGCTCACCGCAATGGCGCCGATGTCCTGGGGTGCCCGGCCCACGGCTTGGAGCAGGGCTTCCAGCCCGGGGAGCAGGTGCTGGAGATAGGCGCCGGCGCTCTCCAGGGAATATTCCCCCAGGAGCCGCCCATCCGCGGCCAGGGCCAGGCTCCCCTGGTCGGTGGCGGTATCCAGGGCCAGTAACAACATAAAAGACGGTTTTCGGTTTTCGGTTTTCGGTAAAAGAATAAGGATTATAAAGAAGTTATTACTCAGAGCATTTAAGCAATTCCTTCCTTTAATCCCCCTCTTTTGAGGGAGGAGGGTTGGGGTGGGGGTGAAAGAAATTTCTTTTCCGCTCCGAGTAGGATATGAGCGGTCAGCTGTCAGCAGTCAACGGTTAAAAGAATTTGTTGGCTGAACGCTGACGGCTGAAAGCTAATTGCCTTACATGTGCGGGTTGAAGAGCCGCAGCAAGTCCTGGTAAAAGACCAGCAGCATCAGGGCCAGGAGCAGCATAAGACCCACGGCCTGGGCCATTTCCCGGTGCTTCACCTCCACCGGCTTGCCCCGGATGGCTTCGATGATGAAGAAAAAGAGGTGGCCGCCATCCAGGATAGGAACCGGCAGGAGGTTCAAAATCGCCAGGTTGACGCTGAGGATTGCCATGAAGTTGATAAGATTGTTTAGCCCCAATTCCGCCTGCTTGCCGGCCACCTGGGCGATGAGAATGGGGCCGCCCAGGTTCTTCAAGGGCATCTCCCGGGCCAGCAGCTTGTACATACTCAGCACGGTGAGGACGGCGATGCGGTAAGTGGCCAGGGAGCTTTCCTTCACCGCCCGAAGGGGTCCTATGAACTCCAGGGCCATCTTTTCCGGGGCCATGACCCCGATGAGGGGCGCGGATATCTTGCCCCCGAAGATATCGGTGGCTTCGGTGATCTGGGGCGCCACTTCCACCTGGTTAACCTGGTTGTCCCGCCGGTACTTGATAGTCACGGGGCGCCCGCCGGCGTCCCGGATTTTCTGAGACAGTTCTTCCCAACGTTGCACCCTGGCCCCACCCACCTCCAGGACCACGTCCCCTTTCTGAAGACCGGCCAGGGCTGCCGGGGAACCTTCCTTAACCCCGCCGACCTCCGTGGTCAGGTAAGGAAGGCCCCAGAAGTTAAAAATGACAAAAAAAGCCAGGGCCGCGAAGATCATATTAAACCCGGGACCGGCCAGGACGATGAGGAACCGGTGCCACAGGGGGTGGTGCATGAAAGAATAAGGCTGAAGTTCCGGGGGCACTTCGTCTTTGGGATTTTCCCCCAGCAGTTTCACATATCCGCCCAAGGGAACAACGGAAAGGCGATAATCGGTCTCCCCCACCTTTTTGCTGAGGAGCTTGGGGGGAAATCCCAGGGAAAAGGCCTCCACCCGCACTTTAAGGAGCTTGGCCAGCAAAAAATGGCCCAGCTCGTGGAAGAAAATAAGGACCCCCAGAACAGTGATGGTGGAAATTATGGTGACCATTGCAAGTGGGTGGGCTCCTGGTTGCAGTTTTAAGCGGTTATTAAATAAATTTTACCACCAAGACACCAAGAATCACAAAAATAAATTTCGGATTAGGCGCCAAGGCGCCAAACCACAAATAATTTTCTCGGTGAAATCTTTGTGTCTTAGTGTGTGGTTAATATATCACCTTCTCTGGTTAGTTACCAACTCCGCGGCAAAATCCCTGGCCCAGCGGTTCACTCCCAAAACCTGCTCCAGGCTCTCCAGGGGCCGGGGGGCGTGCGCCGCCATGGTCTCCGCCACCACCCGGGGAATGTCCGGGAACTTGATCCGGCCTTCCAGAAAGGCGGCCACCGCCACCTCGTTGGCGGCATTGAGCACCGCGGGCATAGTGCCGCCGGTGCAGGCCGCCTCATAGCCCAGCCTTAGCCCCGGGAAGCGCTCCATATCCGGCTCTTCAAAAGTGAGCCGGCCGATCCGGCCCAAATCCAGGGGCGGGCCGTTCAGGGGCAGGCGCCGGGGATAAGTGAGGGCGTAGGCTATGGGGAGGCGCATGTCCGGCGCCCCCAACTGGGCCAGGACCGAGCCGTCCACAAATTCCACCAGGGAATGGACAATGCTCTGGGGGTGAATGTACACTCCCACCTTATCCACCGGCAGCCCGAACAAGACGCTGGCCTCGATGACTTCCAGGGCCTTGTTCATCATGGTGGCGGAGTCAATGGTGATCTTGGGACCCATGCTCCAATTGGGGTGGCGCAAAGCCTCCGCCGCGGTGACCTCGCCCAGGCGCGCCGGCTCCCAGGTGCGGAAGGGGCCGCCGGACGCGGTGAGCCACAACTTGCGGATGTCTTCCCGGCGCTGGCCCTGGATGGCCTGGAAAATGGCGCTGTGTTCGCTGTCCACCGGGATGAGGGGGACCCCCCGGGTCCGGGCCAGGGCCATGACCAGGGAGCCTGCGGCCACCAGGGTCTCCTTGTTGGCCAGGGCCACGGGAATCCCCGCGTCCACCGCGGCCAGGGTGGGCTCCAGGCCCACCGCGCCCACCATGGCGGAGACCACCAGGTCGGCGCCGGGGGCGGTGGCCGCGGCCACCGCGCCTTCCGGTCCAAAAAGGATCTCCGCCGCCAGGCTGGGGGGCGTCAGCTCCTTGAGGCGGGCCGCCGCGGCCTCGTCCTGGACCGATACCACCCGGGGCCGGAACTGCTCAATCTGCTCCGCCAGGAGGGCCGTGTTTTGCCCCGCGGCCAGGGACACCACCATGAATTCCTGGGGATGCTCCGCCACCACGGACAGGGTGTTCTGCCCGATGGAGCCGGTGGAACCCAGGATGGCCAGGCGTTTCATGATAGGCGAGGTTTTCGGTCTTCGGTTTTCGGTCTTGGGTTAACGGCAGCCATAACGTTCCGGCAAATGGGCAATCAGTTCAGCCTCAAAATTTGGAAATCGATTCATTTTATATAATTTGGGCGGATCCTGCAAAGAATTAGAGGTGGGGGTAGGGGGTCATTTTGCGCTATCATTCGCAATAGGTTTGTATTTCTGCCCAATTTAATGAAAAACTCAGCGGACTGCATGGTAACCAAAGGGAATAATTCACCTTTAGCTAACCGAAGAAGATATTTGTTTAGGGAAAGGTGAAATGGACTTCTCTAATGAGACTCTGTGACAAGTTTCCTGTAAGCTCTGATCAGGTTATCAAGGGCAACCTTTCGTCGTTCGCCGGAAGACTCCCAAACCTCTATTATACGAGGGTTAAGCGCTTTCTCTAGGCGAAGGTAGTCTTCTATCGGCGCGATTTCTCTTTCCCAGAAATCGAACAGAATTTTTTCAAAAATTGATTTTATATAATGCCAAGATGCGATCAAAAAGGTATTATTGTGGGCGTGATTTATCACGCCCGCCTTTCGGGCACAATAAATTGCGCCCGATAATACCCTTTTGAATGCGTCTTGGTGTAAGTTTCATCGGCGTTCAGCCGCGGTTATAGCGATTGCCACAAGTTTTTCCCGATTGTTTTTTGACGTAGGGGCACAGCGGGCTGTGCCCCTGTACCTTGGGCACGACTCGCCGTGCCCCTGCGGGGAAATTACTTTGGGCAACCCCTATAAAACTTCCTCCGCCCCCTCCCCTGGACAAAGCCGGGGGGAATGATTATGTTCGATTCAGGTAGGGGGGAGCACCTTGGGACAAGGAGGTGGTTCACATGGTGCGCATCCTGCTGGCAGAAAGTGAGCCTCACTTAAGGAGGCTGCTGCGGGAGGAACTGGAAGACGAGGGCTACGAGGTCCTGGTCACCGGTAGGGGCGCTGATGTGGCGGGGTTGTTGGACTCTTACCAGCCCGACGTGGTGGTCCTGGAAATCCTGCTGTCCGACATGTCCGGGCTGGAGACCGGCCGGATTGTGAAGGGAACTCATAGGGGAATCCGGGTGGTATATCACTCCAACTGCCGCCCCCCCCGTGATTTGTCTTCCTGGGGCGGTGATGATTACGTATTCAAATCCGCCGACCTGGACCGCCTCAAAAAAGTGGTGCATCGCCTGGCGCCGGCCGCCTGAAAATTTGGAAATATTGGAACCGGGAGGTGTGATCCATGGCCATCATGGAGATCAGCGTCACCCCCCTGGGGCTGGCCAGCCCCAGCGTGGGTGATTATATCGCCGACGTGGTGCGGTATCTCCAGAAGGAAAAGATTGCTCATACCCTCACCGACATGGGCACCCAGGTGCACGGCGACGCCGCCACGCTGCTCAAGGTGGCCGGGGCCTTGCATGAAATGCTTTTCGGGCGGGGGGTGAAACGGGTGATCACCCATATCACCATTGACGACCGCCGGGACAAAGACGTGCGCCTGGGAGAGAAAAGCGCCTCGGTCATGGCCCGCCTGACGTAAGGGAAGATCGACTTCTCCAGGTTAAAAGCGGACGAATAGGCGAATAGGCCGGGTGGGACGCAAGGGGAATTTCCACCTTGGTCAGGAGGGATTAACTCCGGGCCGGGAGGAAGTTCCCTTTTTAATTAACGCCAACCTGCGCTTTTCGGGGGGCGGGCCTCCGCTTCTGCCTCCGGTCTTGCCAAGCAGTTATACATGAGCCTGCGGCTCACCCGTAAACCATGAAGATGTAGAACAGCCGCGCCCTGCTGTTCTTGGGCGGCAGAGTTAGCCCGGCTTAGCAACTTATACGGTTTTCGGTTTTCGGTCTTCGGTTTTCGGTATGGATTATCAATAAGAGGCTCTGGCAAAATTACTTATTGCCGCCCCTTGTCATTCTGAGCGAAGCGAAGAATCTCGTGTTTACAGGAGATTGAGATCCTTCACTTCGTTCAGGATGACAAAAAAAACGAATTTTGCAAGAGCCTCAATAAGTTACAGATTAAGTTTGTTGCACTTGAAAGAGAAAATGGTATTATTCCGAGGTTCGGCGGGCGCGGAGGCCCGCCCCACCCGGTAGGGGCGCCCGGTGGGGCGCCCGGAGCAGGCTGATGCCTGCGGCTACATTTTCAAGGCAGAGCTGGGCAATAAAATGTAAATTCCCCCGGAGGAGCTGGGGAACGAGGTGGAAAGGGATTATTTTCCAGGTTCCCCAGCTCCTGCTGGGGACCCGGAATTGATGCGAAGCTCTGCCTCGCTTCGCCGCGAGTGATTCTGCGCCCAACAGGCGTTGTAATAAAGAGGATTTTTTCCGATTATTTGGTAAAATAAAAAAATAAACATATCCATCTTTAGAAACAGGAAACACTTTAACGCCCATGCCCACCGATAAAAAAGACTACTATCGCGTCCTGGGGGTATCCCGGGACGCCGCCCCTGATGAAATTAAGAAAAAATACCGCCAGGTTGCCATGAAATACCATCCGGACCGCAATCCCGGCAACCAGGAGGCGGAGGAAAGGTTCAAGGAGGCCGCGGAGGCCTACGAGGTGCTGCGGGACCTGGAAAAGCGGCGTCTCTACGACGTGTACGGCCACGAGGGCCTGTCCTCCACCGGGTTCACCGGGTTCCGTGACTTCGGCGACATCTTCCGGTCTTTCAGCGATATCTTCGGGGACGTTTTCGGCTTCGGCGGCTTCGGCGGGGGCGGCTATGCCCAGCCCCAGGCGGGATCGGACCTGCGCTACGACCTGACCCTGGACTTTCTGGACGCGGCCCTGGGGACCGAAGTGACCATAGAAGTTCCCCGGGTGATCCATTGCCGCACCTGCAGCGGCAGCGGCGCCAAACCCGGGGCCCAGCGAATTCTCTGTCCCCAGTGCGGCGGCCGGGGGGTGGTGTCCCGGAGCCATGGGATTTTCCAGATCACCACCACCTGCACCCGCTGCGGCGGGGCCAGGGAGTTTTATTCCGAAGCCTGCCCCACCTGCAACGGCGAGGGCATGATGCGGGAGAAAAAGAAGCTCAAGGCCAAAGTGCCTCCCGGGGTGGACAGCGGCACCCACCTCATCATGAGCGGGGAAGGCAACGACGGCTCCTTCGGCGGCCCCCCCGGGGATCTTTATATTGTATTGCACGTGCGGCCCCACGAGTTGTTCCGCCGGGAAGGCTACGATCTTTACCTTCAGGCGCCCATCTCCTTTGTCCAGGCGGCCCTGGGGGCCCGGCTGACCATCCCCACCTTGACCGGTTCCCAAGAGCTGATCGTCCCACCCGGGACCCAGCCCGGCGAAGTGATCCGATTGAAAGGGGAGGGGGTGGCCTACCCCAAGGGGGCCCGCCGGGGGGACCTGATGGTGGAAGTGAAGGTGACCATCCCCCGGAGCCTCACCCCCAAGCAAAAGCAACTTTTCCAAGAATTCGCCCAGGAATCGCCGGAGGCCCAGGCCAAGGCTGTGGGTGAGAACCCGGCTCACGGAGAAGAAGAGGGCCTGCTCTCGAAATTGTGGCACACCGTGAAAGACTGGACCCATCATGAGAAGTAGGGAATAGAGAATAGGTAGCAGGGAGTAGGAGTCAAGCAGGGGCGCGCTCCAGGGTGCGCCCCTTGCGCTTTTTATACCGAGTTGCGTTCAAAAGGCAAAAAACGTGGGGGCGTGATTTTTCACGCCCGCTTTTAATACTACTCCGACACATAAATGTTCAAATCAACATTTTCATTAAGCATTTTGCCAGTTGATGGCGTATATCGGGTAACGACGGCATTTTGTCGGCCCGTTGTTTTCGCCGCCATCTCTCCGAGGAACGCAAGGGACAATTTCGCCGTGGCCATAATGGGACCGAAGCATCCTTCAGTTGAAAGAACCTTTCTCCGGTATCGGTGGGGGCGGCCATGGTTTCATCCCCAGACTCTGACTCTGACTCTGCTGCCGCCGTTTTTTTTCTTGGA
>VGSO01000043.1 GCA_016874945.1 Deltaproteobacteria bacterium | reverse complement strand
AGGGAAGACCATGGATCCCAGCTTTTTTTACTCAACTCTGGTTCTCACTATGGTCATCGGCATCGTTTCATTTTTTGCCAAAAAGGGCGCCTGAGGCCGCTGGGGATAGTTCAAGGAAGAGATGATTGGACCAGTGTCCATGGAACGGTCTGACTTGAAACTTGGGGCTCCAGCATGGAAGCAGTTTGGCAAATGTCATGGATGGAGGTTCACCACTGGCTAGGTTCCCAGGGGCGGTTGGCGCTGCCTTTCGGGCTGGCCCTGTGGATCGCCTGGGGGGACCTCAAGACTCAACGCATTCCCAATTATCTCACTTTAGGAACCGCGTTGACCGGCCTGCTATATAGTTTCATTTTTCATGGGCTTACGGGCCTGGGCCAGGGAGTGGCCGGCCTGCTTCTGGGGCTGGCCCTCCTGATCCTTCCCTATTGCTGGGGAGGCATGGGAGCGGGAGACGTCAAGGCCCTGGCCGCTTTGGGGGCATGGCTGGGGCCCGGTTTAACTCTAGCCCTTTTTTGTTATATGGGCATCGCCGGGGGAGTGATGGCTCTGGCGGTTTTGTGGCGGCAGAGACTTCTGTGGCAAAAAGTGCGACTGGGATGGAGCTGGCTGCTTAAAGTCATGCTTTGCCGCCATGACCGGGTTATGCCCCCTCCTCCCCCGGACCGGCAAATTAAAGGGATCCCTTACGGGGTGGCCACCGCCATGGGAATGGCGGCTCTCCTGATCCTTGGCGCTTAACAGATCAACTCCGGCGGATGCGCTAACTCCGCCGGATAAATGAATTCAAGGGTAAAACCATGAACATGCCTAAGATTCCCAAAGGTATATCCTATGTATTGCTGTCGGCGGCAGCGGGTCTGGTGGCCACCTTCGCCGTCCACCGCTTCATACAGGCCAAGACCCTGGTGCCGGTGGTGCTCACCGGCCAGGTGGCCGTAGCCGCGGCGTCCGTCGCGCCGGGCAATCCTCTCACCGCAAACCTGGTCCAGGACGCCGTTTTTCCGCGGCACCTGATCCCCGCCCATTCCGCCAGCTCCTCTAAGGAAGTGGAAGGCCGGGTGGCGGCCACCCGGTTGGAGAAGGGGGAACCCATTCTTCTTACCAAGCTGGCGCCCAAGGGCACCGCGGCGGGACTCAGCGGTCTGCTGAGGGAGGACAAGCGGGCCCTCACCGTGAGGGTGGACGACGTCACCGGAGTGGCCGGCTTTATCCATCCCGGAGACCGGGTGGACGTGCTGGCGGATTTTAAAGTCCCCAAAAGCGACGACTACTTCTCCAAGACCATTTTGCAAAACGTGCCGGTGCTCACCACCGGGCAGATCTGGGAGGAGCAGAAAGGGGAGCGCAAGCCGGTGCTGGTGAACACCGTGACCCTGGAGCTGGCCCCGGAGCAGGCGGAGATTTTGAACCTGGCCAGCAATGCAGGGAAGATCCGCCTGGCCTTGAGAAACCGGACCTATGAGAAGGAAGATGCTACCCAGGGGGTGGCCATCTCCCAGCTTCTCAACTTCAAGCCGGTGAAAAATGAGCCGGCCTCCCCGCCCATCGCTAAGAAAGGCAGAAGCGTGGAAATGATTAAAGGCATTGACCGGTCTGAGGTTGAATTATAAGGGATCAGGGAATATAATAAGGTTGAGGTAGGGGGCAAGGTTGGATTTCCCTAGATATAAGGAGGTCCACTAATGCCTGGCCCCAACCCCTAAAGGAGACGGCAGGTGCATCCAGAGACCTTGAAGATTTCCGTAGTCTATGGGGATAGCGTTGAGAATCCCGACCAGAAGCAAGTCGTGGAGAGCCTGCCCCAACTCCGGCTGCTGGAGCATCTCACCAACCCCCAGACTTTGTTGGAAATGCAGGTGGGAGAAGCACCGGACCTGGTGCTGCTGAACCTCAATGGCGACCAATTTCTCCCGGAGTGGCTGACAGAACTGGCAGGTCGCCTGCCGGCCACCGGCGTGCTGCTTTGCGGCCACCAACGGGATCCGGAACTGCTTATTCAAGCCATGCAGGCCGGCATCCGGGAATTTCTGCCTTTGCCCTTAAATCGGGAAGACCTGGGAGCTGCGGTGGAGCGCTTTTTGGTCGCTAGAACCCGCCAGGTTCCGTCCCACCATAAAGGGGGGCGGGTGGTGGCAGTGGCCGGTCATAAAGGCGGGGCCGGAGCCACCACCCTGGCCGTTAACCTGGCGGTGATCTTGGGAGAGCTTACGGGGGAGAGGCAAGCCCTGGTAGACTTGGGCCGGCCTTTTCCCGATGTGGGCCATTTTCTGGACCAGGAGCCCAACTACACTATTTTTGACGTGTGTCAGAATCAGGGGAGCCTGGATAAATCATTTATCCAAAGCATCATGCAGTCCTGTGGGCCCAAATTGTCGGTGCTGCACGGCTGCGCCGACTTCAAAGAACAAGACAGTCTGGAGTGGGAGGCCCTGGAACGAGTCCTGACCCTGCTCCGGGGTTTATATAAATGGATCGTAGTGGACCTGGGGCACTGGCTGGATGGTTTATTTTTCCATGTGGCTCGGGAATCCGACCTGGTGTTGCTCATCACCGAACTCACCATACCGGACCTGCGCAATCTGAAGCGGCTGTGGCCCATCTTCCGGGAATGGTTTCCCGAAGGAGACAAGGTGCGGGTTTTAGTGAACCGCCATAATAAAGGGACCGCCCTGAGCTTGAAAGACCTGGAACAGGTGGTGCATCGGCCGGTCTTTCAGGCACTGTCCAGCGACTATGCTGCGGCGATAGCTGCGGTGAACCAGGGGAAGTCCCTGGGGGAAACCGCGCCCCGCTCCCGGTTTTACCAGGATTTGCAGACTTTGGCCCAACGGTTGGTGTCGGAAAGTGGCGGGCAAAAAGCCGCCGCAGCCAACCCGGGTCCCCGGCTATTACGGTTCTTCTCCCGGAAGTGATACCGGTTGCAGGTCCTTAGGTATCAAGGTTTCAGATTTTTGGCAAGGTGAGGATAATCAGAGGCTAATCAATAGGCTAACCGGTAATTTTGTAGAATTTGAAAGGGAACTGGGGTGAGAGGTCATGAATTTTTTAGGATACCAGCGCCGGGAAAAGAAAAGGTTGACCGACGCCGGCAGCGCCCGCCCATCGGTGGCGGAGTCCAAGGCAGTTAAGGCGGTCCCTACCCGGCGGGAGGAAGGCCGGGAGGTCAAGCTTTATGAAGTGAAAAAACGGGTCCACCACCGCCTCCTGGAACGTCTCAATCTATCCATGATGGAAGATCTGGACGACCAGGAGATGGCCCGGGAAATCCGCCAGGCCCTGGACGTCCTGCTCCAGGAAGAGGAGGAGCCTCTAAATCTTTCGGAAAAAACCCGCCTAGCCCGGGAACTGGAGTTCGAAATCCTGGGTCTGGGTCCCCTGGAGCCCCTCCTTGGCGACCCCGCCATCTCCGATATTCTGGTGAACCGTTTCAACATGGTGTATGTGGAACGCTTCGGTAAGCTGGAGAAGACGGACATCCGGTTCCAGGACAACGACCATTTATTAAAGATTATTCAGAAAATCGTGGGCAACGTGGGGCGGCGGGTGGACGAATCCATTCCTATGGTGGATGCCCGGCTGCCTGACGGTTCCCGGGTCAACGCCATCATCCCGCCCCTGGCCCTGGACGGCCCCATGCTCTCCATCCGGCGGTTTTCCGTCAGCCGTCCTTCCCTGGAGGACCTGGTTCAAAAAGGCAGCCTCACAGAGGACATGGCGGAGGTGCTCAAGTCCCTTTCCATAGCCCGGCTCAATATCCTGATCTCCGGGGGCACCGGGGCCGGCAAGACCACCATGCTCAATATCCTTTCCGGATTCATTCCCGACTATGAGCGCATCATCACCATTGAGGATTCCGCGGAATTACAGCTTCAGCAGGAGCATGTCTGCCGGCTGGAAACCCGGCCTCCCAACGTGGAGGGCAAGGGCGAAATCACCCAGCGGGAGCTGGTGCGGAACAGCCTGCGCATGCGCCCCGACCGCGTCATCGTGGGCGAGGTGCGGGGGCCGGAGGTCATTGACATGCTTCAGGCCATGAATACCGGCCATGAAGGGTCCATGGCGACAATCCACGCCAACTCTACCCGGGAGGCCCTGCTGCGGCTGGAGACCATGATTCAGCTTTCCGGTGTCCAAATCCACGAAAAGGGTATGCGCCAGATGATCAGCTCTTCCATCGATGTCATCCTGCAGTTGGTGCGCCATAGTGACGGGGGCCGCCGGGTCATTGCCCTGTCGGAAGTCACCGGCATGGAGAGCGGGGTTGTCAGCCTTCAGGACATTTTCGTGTTCGATCGCCAAGGGGTGGATGACACCGGCAGTATTCTGGGGATGTTCAAGGCCACGGGGGTGCGGCCCCGTTTCGCGGACCGCTGCCGGATATTCGGAGTTCCCCTCCCGGACCGGATTTTTCAGCCGTCCAAGCGGATCTCCATGCATTGAGGAGGGCACCCATGGGATTCATGAGCACCGAGCTGGAAATATATTATCTCCTGGGATTGGCTGGGGCCTTCGCGGTAGTCTTTTTCCTAATGACGGCCATTACTTACCTAGTCATTGAACCGTCCCAGCAGCGGCGGCGCCTGGACCAACGTTTAAAGGGCAATAAAAAGGAGCAGGAAGTCCGGGCCCAAATTTTTAAAGCTTACCAGGAATCCAAAGAAAGCGCCGTCCTGGCCGTCATGGAGCGTCTATTCGGCTGGGGCCGGGTGGAAAATCTCCAGCGCATGCTTTTCCAGGCCAATATTTACCTCAATCCCGGCGCTTTTTTGAGCGTGGTGGGCATCCTGGTCAGCTTTGGGTTCTTCGTGGGAGTCAGCCTTTCCAATCTTTTGGGAGGGGTGACTTCCGGAGCCTTCCTGGGGTTCTTGCCCATCGGCTTCGTGCGCTGGAAACAGAAGCGTAAAGCCAGGGCCTTTGAAAGGACCATGCCTGACGCCATGGACCTCATTGCCCGGTCCCTTAGGGCCGGCCATACCCTGAGCGGCACCTTGGAGTTGGTGAGCCAGGAGATTCCGCCCCCCCTGGGGACGGAATTTCGCATCACTTATGAAGAGCAACGCCTGGGTTTGAGCCTGTCCGAGGCCCTCCGGCGCATGGGAGAAAGGGTGGCCAGCCGGGACCTGCGCTTTTTTGTCACCGCCGTACTGATTCAAGCGGAAACCGGAGGCAACCTGGCGGAAGTTCTGGAAAATATCGGCTCCATCGTCAGGGAACGACTTAAGCTCAAGGGCAAGATCAAGGCCCTCACCTCCGAAGGCCGCTTCTCCGCCATCATCCTGGGAGCCCTGCCGATATTGACCTTTTTGGTGCTGCTCTGTCTGAACCCTAATTACATCTTATTGCTCATCACCGATCCCCTGGGGCGTAAATTCCTCATCGGCGGATTGAGCAGCATCTTCGTGGGGGCGCTGGTGATGAAAAAGATGGTGTCCATCAAAGTTTGAGGACTGGGAGATGGCAAACCTTCTCTGGCTTATCTGGATTGCGTCATTTTTCGCCATGTTTTACCTGATTTATGGGGTGCTGGTCTTCCTGGAAGACCGGCGCGCGGTGCGGGCCCGGTTGAAGAGCGCCTCCTCTGCAAGCATGCCGCTTTATCGGGGGGTGCAGCAAAATTCCTTACTGAAGCAGATGCTGGAGTGGCTTTCTTCCTTCGGCCGCCTGGCGGTGGCCAGTCAGGAAGAGGTTTCCAAGATGCGGGCCAACCTGATTCAGGGGGGGTTCCGACATCCCAAAGGACCGGCCGTTTATTTCGGATTGCGAGCCTCGGGGGCGCTGCTGCTGCCACTGCCTTTCATCCTGGCGGCATTCATGGGCGGCAAAATGGGCCTGACTTCCATGGCCCTGATTGTGCTACTGGCCTGGATGGGTTTTTACCTTCCCCGATTCATCCTGAACTTTATTACCCGACGGCGCCAGGACCGCATGGACAAGGCCCTGCCCGACGTCCTGGACCTGCTCATCGTCTGCATGGAAGCCGGATTGGGGCTGCAAGCCACTCTTAACCGGGTGGCGGAGGAAATCAGGCCCCTATCCAAGGACCTTTATCAGGAACTGCAGCTAACCAACGCCGAATTGCGCACCGGCATCCATCGGGATGTGGCCTTGAAAAACCTGGGGGACCGCACTGGGCTGCAGAATATCAAGTCCCTGGTGGCCATGATGCTTCAGTCTGAGAGGATGGGAGCCAGCATCGCCCAGGCCCTCAGGACCCATGCCGCTTTTCTTCGGGTGCAGCGGGGACAGAAAGCCGAAGAAAAGGCCGCCAAGCTGCCGGTAAAGATACTCTTTCCCATGTTGGCTTTTATTTTCCCGGCCATCTTCATCGTAATCCTGGGGCCCGCGGTTATCCAAGTTACGCGGAGTGCGATTTTCAAAAGCGGATGACAATGGCGCCGATGCCACTTTCTCTGATATGTAATGCTTTCCCGTCCGACAATTATACCAGTAAACCATCCGGGTCTGCGGGGGACCCGGATGGCTCTGTTTCGCTTTAGGTTATTTACATTAAAATAAAGGTTAATTATTATCTTAATTAAAATTATTTGACATTTGCATAAAATACTGCTAAACGTAGGTCCGGCTGGAAAAGTTCAAAGGCCGAGGTTACCTGGAAGGTAACATGAGCATCCGCATCCTGCTGGCTGATGATCACCAAATGCTTCGTCAGGGCCTGCGCACTCTGCTGGAAAGGGAGCCTGACCTGGAGATTGCCGCCGAGGCGGGTAACTGCCAGGCCGCGGTGCGGCTGACCAAGCAGCTGGCCCCCGCAGTGGTGATCATAGATATGGCCATGGCCGATAGCAACGGCCTGGAGGTCATCCGAGAGATCACCACCGCATCCCCCGGCGTCAAAATCATTGTCCTGTCCAACCACTCGGACCGCCGACTGGTCGTTAACGTCCTTAAGGCCGGAGCCGCGGGCTTCCTTTTGAAGGATTGCGCCTTCGAGGAACTGGCCCGGGCCATCCGGGAGGTGGCGGCCCGGAAAGCTTATATCAGTCAAGGGCTTTCCGATCTGGTGGTCCAAGATTACCTGGAAGCCCTGAGGGAAAGCGAGGCCCGTTTCCGCACAATTTTCGAAGACGCCCCCCTAGGCATGGCCCTGGTGGACCTGGACGGCCTCGTCGTGGAAAGCAATCCCGCGCTCCAGAAAATGCTGGGCTACACCAGGGAAGAACTGCGGCACAAGCCTTTCTATAACTTCACGGGGGAAGAAGACGCCCAACGTTGCCTGGATTATTTTCAGGAGATGCTTAGGGGTCAGCGGGCCTCTTTCCGGATGGAAAAACCCTTTATCCGCCCGGATGGCAGTCGGGCTTGGGGTCTTCTCAGCGTATCGCCTTTCCGGGATGACGCGGAACAACTCCGATATGCCATCGGCATGGTGGAGGATATTACCGAACAAAAGAAGAACGAGGAAGACATCCGCTCTTACCAGGAACAGCTTCGGTCCTTGGCCTCCGATTTATCCCTCACCGAGGAGAACGAGAGACGGCGCCTGGCCACGGAGCTTCACGACCAGGTAGGCCAAATCCTGGCCCTGGCTCAGATAAAATTAGGGGCCTTGCGGGAGTCTGTTTCCACCACCCACCTAGCCGCGCCCCTGGAAGAAATCCGCCGCCTCCTGGAGCAATCTATCCGCTTTACCCGTTCCCTTACCTTTGAGCTGAGTCCCCCAATCCTTTACGACCTGGGTTTTGAAGCCGCGGTGGAATGGTTGGCGGACATGATGGAGGAACAGCAAGGGCTCCACATCCAGATCAACCGGAATGGCTATCCTCCCCAGCCTTTAAACGAAGAGATTCGCGTTCTCCTGTTCCAGGCGGTGCGGGAACTACTGGTCAACGTAGTTAAACACGCCCAGGCCAGCCAGGTGCAAATTGCCATAGCCAAAGAAGGCAAGTATCTCAAGGTCACCGTAAGCGATGACGGCGTGGGCCTCTCCCCGGATGTGAGCCATGGTTTTGGCCTGTTCAGCATCCGGGAACGCTTGAAATACTTGGGGGGGCAACTGGAAGTGCTCTCCGCCCCCGGACAGGGCGCCCAGGTGGCCTTGATGGTGCCCCTCAAGTATTAGTTTCCCTAAGGCTAACGGACAAGAACCTAATATTAAGGCAAAAGAGGCTAAGAATAATTTTTCCTAAGCCTGTTCTTTTATAGTTTCGGCGGGGGAGCCGGTTTCCTGATTGCCATATTGTATAAACCACCACACTAAGGGTGAGTATCGTGACGGTCAAAATTCTTCTGGCCGATGACCATCAGATACTGCGCCAAGGGCTGCGCACCTTGCTGGAAAAGGAGCGCGACGTCCAGGTGGTGGCCGAAGCCCAGGACGGCCGCACCGCGGTGCGCTTGGCCAAAGAACTGGCTCCGGACATGGTCATCATGGACATCGGCATGCCCGACTTGAATGGCATCGAGGCCACCCGCCAGATAGCCCTCGAGGCTCCCGGCGTCAAAATCATCGGGCTCTCCATGTTCGCCGACCGCCGGTTCGTGGTCAATATGCTCAAGGCCGGGGCCAGGGGATATCTCCTCAAAGACTGCGCCTTCGAAGAACTGGGCCGGGCCATCCGGGTAGTAATGGCCCATAAGATTTATCTGAGCCCGGAAATCGCCCACGTGGTGATGCAGGATCTTTTCTATCCCGCGTCATCTCGGGAAATGTCGGTATTTTCCGTGCTCACCGCCCGGGAGCGGGAAGTCCTGCAGCTCATGGCCGAAGGCAACTCCACCAGTCAGATAGCCAATCAGTTGCACGTGAGCGTCAAGACCATTGAGACTCATCGGCAGCAGATAATGCAAAAGCTCAATATGCACAGCGTGGCCCAACTGACCAAATATGCCATCCGGGAAGGATTGACCTCGGTGGAGTGAGGGGGATTCAATCCAGTTTCCGGTTTTCAGTTTTCAGTTTTCGGTGGGGCGGAGTTTCCGCCCCTTTATGTTTTAAATTGATTTGAGGCAATAATAATCGGCCCGGTCGAATGAAAAATCCCTTGGCAATCGGGGGATTTTTTCCGTATATTGCCTTAAGCCAATAAGGGCAAAGGGTTTATGGAAAAGCCAGAATCTCCCGAAACCGAGGGACAGCCCCAGGTTGCCCAAGCACAGGCCCCGGCGGCCCCTCCGCCGCCCGCGCCGGAGCCTTGCCCTCCCTGTGCGTCACCGGAGGAACGGGCAGGCTTCCCCACCCATTTCGCCCGGATTTTTTTCGGGGCCATCACCCTCCTGGTGCTGTATTACTCGTATATTATCTTCAAACCCTATCTGGTGGACTTCTTTCTGGCCCTGGTGCTCTTTCTCACCACCAGGCCTCTGTATAACGCGCTCACCCGGCTCCTGCTGGGCCGGCGGGCCCTGGCTTCGGGCGTCACCTGTCTGCTACTGGCCCTGGTGATCCTGGTCCCCCTGTCCTTTATGTTGAGCATCATCGCCAACCAGGCCCTGGAATTTTCCCGGGCGGCCCGCCAGGGATTGGAAAGCGGCCACCTGTGGCAATGGGTCAGCACCAAGATCGACGCCATCCAGGCTTACCTGGTGCACCTCAACCTGCCGCTCCCTCCGGAGCAGATCAAGTTAGGGGCCATCGTCCAGGCCGCGGTCACCCATGCCAGCGAGTTTATTTACACCAACTCCGTCAGCCTGCTGAAAGGCTTCACTTACTTTTTGATGGACCTGGTGCTGGTGCTGTTCATCACCTTCGTCATGTTTCTCCAGGGGGATGATTTTATCCAGGAGATAAAGAGGCTCTCGCCTCTAGATGCGGTCCACAACGAAGAAATCGTCCGGGAAATGGAAGTCACCATCAAAGCCACCCTGTGGGGCACGATAATCGTGGCCGTGGTGCAGGGGGCTTTGGGCGGGGTGGGATTTTTAATTTTCGGACTGCCCCAGCCGGCCTTCTGGGGGGTGGTGATGATCCCCGCGGCGGTGATCCCGGTGGTGGGAAGCGCCACCATCTGGGGGCCCGCGGCCATTTATCTTCTGGTCACCGGACACGTGGGCGCGGGCGTGGGCCTCATCATCTGGGGCGGGGTCCTGGTGAGCGTCATCGACAATATCCTCAAACCCATCTTGATGAAGGGCAGCGGAGCCATGCCCAGCATTCTCATCCTGTTCAGCATCCTGGGGGGCATCGGCTACTTCGGCATGGTGGGGTTTATCCTGGGTCCCCTGATCCTGTCCTTCCTCCTGGCGCTGCTTCGGATCTACCAGAAAACCATCCTGGCCGCGGCGCCATCTGCGGCCCCGGCCCCGGGGCCGGAAAATCAAAAACCCATCGCCCCTCCGGGGGATGGGTCTTAGATACGGTTTTCGGTCCTCGGTATTACAAAGAAAGTTCCCGCTTCACCTCGGCCAGATCCAGGCCCTCCGTTAGGGGGCCCCGGCTCTCCAACTGCTCGATTTCCTGCTGCACCAGTTCCCGCTCCAAGTGGCGGTCTTCGTGAATAAACTGGCAATATTCCTCGAAGAGTTCTTTTTTCAACTCCGCTGAAAACGCCTGGCGCTGGGCGCGTTCTTCCAGGCCCAGGATGCTGTCCAGCAGGTAGAAATAGATGGAGCGGGCCTCCGCCAGGCGGCCGCTTTGGGCCAGGCGGTCGGCCCGAAGTTGGGCCCGCCGCAGCTTGCTTTCCGCGTCGGCCACGGCTCCGGGATCCGGACTGAATTCATCCACCACCCGGTCAATGGATTCCAGGATGTCGTCCAGCCCCTGCTCTTCTTCCTTGAGAATGTCCCGGGCTTCAGGCCCCCTTTCAGCCAGGTCCAGGATTATCTCCACCAATTCGTGCTTGGAGTATTTCTTCAGCCGTTCCTTCAGTTCCCCTTGATTTAAAAAGGCGTTGGGCTCTTTCACCCAGGCCCACAACAGGGCCAGCACATGAGAGCAAAGTTCCCCGCCTTCGGACTGGGGGCAGGAGCACTCATAGGCCAGGTGGTCGTTCTGAATCTTCACCGCCACCTGAAAAGGCAAGCCATCCTCCACCACCCCCAGGATGCGGTTGACCAGGCGGTAGCCGGACCGGACGTGATGCTCGTTCACCAGTTCCTGAGCCCGGGCCGTGGCTTCGGGGGGGCCGATTTGGTTTAGAGTTTGGTCATCGAATTCTTCAAAGCGCATGGTAAGCCATCAACGGTAGAGATATTTTTGTATTAAATTTAACACATCACCGGCGCATGGCAATTAATTTGTGGCCTTAAAGTGTTGAAAGAGAAAAATTTTTCAGGAGGTGAAAAATCTCTGGCTTTGGAGATAGAGGGCGTTGAGGCGGGCTTCCAGTTCCAGGCGGCGGCCTTCCAGGGACGGGCCCCGCTCTTGGGGTTGGACCCAAATGGGCGCTCCGGCCAGGATGACGATGGGGCTTAAGGGCCAGGGCAATTCAAAGCGGTCCCAGGAGTTGAACACGATTTTACGGCGGGCCGCCACGGCCAGGGGGATGATGGGCGCCCGGGCTTCCCGGGCCAGGAAGACCACGCCCTTTTGAACCACCCGGGCCGGCCCCCGGGAGCCATCGGCCACGATGCCGCCGCTGTGGCCGTTATGGAAATATTGCGTGATAGTCCGTAGGGCCTGCACCCCGCCCTTACGCCGGGAGCCGGAGACTACCAGGAAATTCAGGCCCCGGGCCACGTCGGAGATGAACTCCCCGTCCCGGCTGGGGCTGGCCATGAGCACCAGCGGCGGCCGGTGGGCATAATAAAACCGGGCGAAAGTGAGGGGCAAGAGCAAGTGACAGTGCCAGGAAGTGAACAAGACCGGACGGCCGGCCTTCATCAGTTCCAGGGTCACCGGGTCACCCGTCAGCCGGGTGGGACAGGTGCGCAGGTAGCCCTGCACCAAAAGCCGGGCCAAGGTGGGCCCCCAGCGGCGGAATAAGGGTGTTTGGCGCAGTTTCATGTTAGCTTTCAGCTTTCAGCCATAAGCTATCAGCTATCAACTTAATGAGATGCCCAATCTTAAAAGCTGAATGCTGACGGCTGAAAGCTGAAAGCTATTTTTTTGATGCCAACCTCTCTAAGATCTTGGGCGCATACAGGTCATTCTCCATAATCTGAGCCGACACCGGTCTCATCATGGAGAGCCTCATTACCAGAAAGTTGAGGCGTCGCATCTGCCGGAGCTTTTCCGCCTCGTCCTCCATATTGGCCACCAGGTCCTGCAAAGTAACCACTTCCTTGCGCAGCTCCAGCTCCGGAGGGAGACAGCCGGCGTTTTTGAGAATCCGGTAAGCCATGCGCAATTCTGGGGGGATGTGACTCTCATCCTCCAGCTTCAGGGGCTGGCCCCGGCCTTCCAGGTCGTCAAAAAGGCCCGCGTCCATGGCCTCCAAGATGCGGTTTTCGGCAATGCGTTCAAAAAAGTTCATGGGGATTATTTATAGCACAAACTTAAGGGATTGGGGGAGGGGGTGTGGGCTTGCGCCCTTAGCCCCTCCCCACATATCGCCCCTCTACCTCCGCCGCTTGCGGGCCCGTTCCAGTTCCCGTTGCTCTTCCCGGCGGCGGATGGTTTCCCGCTTGTCCACCTTTTTTTTGCCCCGGGCCAGGGCGATTTCGATCTTGGCGTGTTTGTCCTTGAAATAGAGCTTTAAAGGGATCAGGGTGAAGCCCCGTTCCTGGACTTTGCCCAGCAGGCGTTTGAGTTCTTGTCGGTGCAGCAGCAGCTTCCGGGGCCGGGTGGAGTCGTGGCTTTCCGTGGGCGCGTGGGAATAGGGGCTGATTTTGGCGTTGTAGAGAAACAGTTCGCCATCCCGGAAGCGGCCATAGGCATCGTCAATGCTGGCCCGGCCTTCCCGCAAGGCCTTGACCTCGGTGCCCAGCAGCACCAGCCCGGCCTCGTAAAAGGAGTCAATGGCGTACTCGAAGTAGGCCTTGCGGTTGCGGCAGATGATTTTCACGGTCTCTTCGGCCATAATTTGCAGCTTATTTTAACCTGAAAGTATTGCCCCGCACAGGCTGGAAAGCCTGTGCTACTGAATCCGAGTTTCTGGTTTTTTCGCGAAGATTTTGCCTGTAACACCTTGATTTAATTAAAGTAATTAGGTCATTTTTTAGT
>VGSO01000042.1 GCA_016874945.1 Deltaproteobacteria bacterium | reverse complement strand
CAGGCCCCGGGATGGGAAGGCTCACAGATAATTTCCGCAGTGAAAGTATAAATCTTGGCGGCCTGGTCTTTCCAGGCATCCGGGGGCAGCCCGGCTTTGCGGCAGGTCTGCTCCAGGAAGGTGTTGCGGTCCCAGCCGCTCTGGACCGCCACCTGGGGCAGCAGCAGGCCCCGGGAGAAACCCCGTTCGATGTACAGACCGTGGGTTCCCACCTGGATTTCTTCTACTTTCTTGGTCTGGACCATGGGGGTGAGGATGGAGATTTCCACTTCCAGGTCCTTGAGTTCGTGAGCCTGGAGAGGGCGAAACCGGGGGTCGTTGAACGCCGCCGCGACGGCCATCTCCTGAATGGCCTGGCCCAAAGGCTTCACCGCCTCCAGATAGCCGATGCAGCCCCGGAGGCGTCCCTGGCGGTGGAGGGAGACGAACACTCCCCGGGGCTCGCCCAGAAAGGGAGGCAGGTCTTGGGGGAGCCTGGGGGTTTCCCCTTTGAGGTGCGTCTCGATGCTGGCCCGGGCCAGCTCCAGGAACACTTTCTTATCGGATTCGCGGTAACTCATAGCTTTTGGCTCCTCCCCAGCCGGAGCGGGGGTCAGGCAGGTCCCGGTGGCCAGCAGCACCAACGATATCAGAACCAGGGGGCGGCATCGCATGGTAACTCCCGGGAGCCCCCGAAGGGCGGAAATTTCCTTAACCTGTTTCATATAATCAGGATTAGCCGCGCCTGTCAATGGCAAAGGGGGTTGCCCCTTTTGCAAAGGCCGTTGAACTGGGATAAGATGGAGAAGTGGCAAAAGTTTTTTCCTGAGGGAAAGGTAGTTGCATGCCCCCCGGGGTTAAGAGAAATCTGGCGCTGGTCCTGGGACTGCTCATGGTAATTGCGGCGGGTCTGGGGGGGACCTATGTCTGGCGCAAGCTCGAAAGTCCCCCGCCGCCGCCCGCCGGTTTCGCCGGGTCGGGGAGCTGCCGGGAGTGCCACGAGAAGTTTTATAAGCTCTGGTCCACCTCCCACCACGGCTTGGCCATGCAGCCCGTTACCGCGGATTTTGCCCGGACTAAGATGGTCCCGCTTAAAGACGGCCTGAAAATCGGTCCGCAGCGCTACCGGGTGGAAATCGCAGACGCCGCGGCCCGGGTAGTGGAACAGGGCCCCCTGGGGGAGAAGCGCTACCCCATGGAGCAGGCCCTGGGCGGGAAAAATGTTTATTATTTTCTGACGCCCCTGGAAAAAGGCCGCCTCCAGGTCCTGCCGGTGGCCCTGGACGTGACCCGGAAAGAATGGTTCGACACCGCCGCCAGCCACATCCGTCACTTCGCCGAAGGCAACAGCCGGCCCGTGGATTGGAAGGATCCTCTTCTCACCTTCAACACCGCCTGCTACAGTTGCCACGTGAGCCAGCTCTCCACCAACTACGACTTGGAGACCGGGACTTACCGCACCGTTTGGGCCGAGCCGGGCATCAACTGCGAAACCTGCCACGGCCCCGGGGCCGAGCACATCCGGGTCTGCCGGGAAGCCCCCCAGGGTTCGGTCCCCGCGGACCTCAAGCTCATCAGCGCCAAGCGGTTCACGGTGGAGCAGCACAACGACACCTGCTCGCCCTGCCATGCCAAGATGATCCCCCTCACCGCCGGTTACCCGCCGGGGGAGCGGTTTTTCGACCATTTCGATCTCATCACCCTGGAAGACCCGGACTTTTCCCCGGACGGCCGGGACCTGGGGGAAAACTACACCTTCACCCTGTGGCGCACCAGCCCCTGCGTCAAGTCCGGGAAGCTCTCCTGCCTGCATTGCCACACCTCCAGCGGCCGCTACCGGTTCAAGGAAGAAGGCAGGGCCAATGAGGCGTGCCTTCCCTGCCACGCGGCCCGGGTGGCCCAGGCCGGGGAACACATCGGCCACCCCTTGGACAAGCCCGGGACTCCCGGCAAGTGCATCTTCTGCCACATGCCCATGACGGAGTTCGCCCGCATGCGGCGCAGCGACCATTCCCTCAGGCCCCCCACCCCCGCGGCCACCCTGGCTTACAAGTCTCCCAACGCCTGCAACCTCTGCCATGCGGATAAAGACGCGGCCTGGGCCGATGCGCAGGTGCGGCAACGGCGCCCCAGGGATTACCAGGGCCCGGAGCTTTACCGGGCGCACCTGATTGAGGCGGCCCGTCGGCGTGATTGGTCCCGCCTGCCGGAGATGCTGGATTATATTACCAGCCAAGACCGGGATGAGGTCTTCGCCGCGTCTCTCATCAGACTGCTGGCGGCGTGCGGCGATGACCGCAAGTGGCCGGCGCTGCGCCTGGCCCTTAAAGATCCCTCGCCCTTGGTGCGGGGCGCCGCGGCCAGCGCGTTGCAGAATAATTTAGTCCCGGAGATCCGGGAGGCGCTCCTCGCGGCAACCCAGGATGGCTACCGCCTGGTGCGCGTCCGGGCCGCCCAGGGTCTGGCGGCTTATCCCCGGGAATTGCTCAGCACACCGGGGCAGCAGCGCCTGGCTGCAGCCACGAAGGAGCTGCTCGCGGCTCTTATGTCCCGGCCCGACGACTGGAGCTCCCACTACAACCTGGGGAATCATTACTTCAGCCGGGGGGAGTTTAACAAAGCCCTGGAGTCCTTTGCCACGGCCACCCGGCTCCGGCCCGACACTGTCCTTCCCCTGGTGAACGCCTCCCTGGCCTATGCCCGAATGGGGGAAAAGAACAAGGCGGAGGAATCCCTGCTCCGGGCCTTGCAGCTTGAGCCGGAAAACGCGGTGGCTAATTTCAACCTGGGCTTGCTGTTGGCTGAGAAGGGCCGGACCGCGGAAGGGGAGCAGCGCCTGCGGGCCGCCTTAAAAACTGACCCCGATTTATCCGAGGCCGCGTACAACCTGGGAGTGCTCCTGGCCCCCCAGCGGTTGGCGGAGGGGCTGGAGCTTTTCCGGCAGGCGCAGCGGCTCCAACCTTACCAACCCAAGTACGCTTATACTTTGGCTTACTACCTGGGCCAGAAAGGCGATCTGGAGGGGGCGGCGGCGATCCTTAAAACGCTGATCCGGCGTCATCCCACCCTGGGCGAGGGCTATTTGCTCCTGGGCGAGATTTATGAAAAACAGGGAAAAGCCTCGGAGGCCAAAACCGTTTACTTGAAGGCCTTGGAAAATCAAGACCTGCCGCAAAACAGCCGAATTCTTTTTCAGGCCCGGCTGCAAAGATTGTCTCAAGGAAAAAAATAACCACGGAGATTCAGAGAGCACAGAGAAACTTGAGGCTGTTGCAAAAGTGCGCCAAGTGGGAGTAGCTTGTTGCGTTTTGTCATTCTGAGCCACCATAGGTGGCGAAGAATCCAGACCCTTCGCTTCGCTCAGGGTGACAATTTGGGGTTATTACGGTAATTGCAACAGTCTCAACTTATACTTTATTCCCTTTCAAATGCAACAAATACAATTGGTAACTTATTGGTATTCCAGGTTTTCCTAACCGAAAACCGAAAACGGTATTATACCCCAGGCTTCCAGCCTGGATGCCTAAGATCGTTCATTATTTTTTTTATCTTGCCTGTTGGTTAGTGGTATATTGACCTCATTTCGGATGGTTCTTTCCCAACGAGAGGAGAAGCCGATGGCGCAAATTCATTGCGGTTGCCGGATCGGTAAGGCTGTCCTGGCCTTAGCTTTGACGGTCAGCCTGTTGGTTTTCTTGCAGGTCCAAGCGGGCCTGGCGGAGACCCTGCCGTTGCCGGAGCCCAAATTTAAAGGGAAAATCGGCAAGACCTATAAAGATTCGGTTCCGGATTTTCCCAAGCCGCTACAGGCTCCCAAGGACGCGCCCAACGTCCTGCTGATCATCTTGGACGACGTGGGCTTCGGGCACGCGGGGACCTTCGGCGGCCCCATTCCCACTCCCACCCTGGACCGCCTGGCCGCCAACGGCCTGCGCTACAACCAGTTCCACACTACGGCCCTGTGCTCCCCCACCCGGGCGGCGCTGCTCACCGGGCGCAACCATCACTCCGTGGGGGTGGGAAACATCATGGAGTTCGGCACCGGCTTCCCGGGCTACAACAGCATTATGCCCAAGAGCGCGGCCACCGTGGCTGAGATTCTCAAACAGCACGGCTTCAACACTGCGGCCTTCGGCAAATGGCACATGACCCCGGACTGGGAGACCAGCCCCGCCGGCCCCTTCGACCGTTGGCCCACGGGCCAGGGGTTTGAATATTTTTATGGTTTCCTCCCCGCGGAGAGCAACCAGTTCTATCCGGCCCTCACCGAAAATCTCAACCACATCCCGCCCCCGGCCACGCCGGAGGAAGGCTATATCCTGAACAAGGATTTGGCGGATAAGGCCGTCAAGTGGATCCGGTACCAGCATTCCGTGGCGCCGGCCAAACCGTTTTTTATCTACTATGCTCCCGGCGCCTGTCATGCCCCCCACCACGCGCCCAAGGATTGGATCGCCAAATTCAAGGGCAAATTCGACCAGGGCTGGGATAAGGTGCGAGAAGAAACCTTTGAACGCCAGAAAAAACTGGGCGTCATCCCCCCCAGCACCCAGCTCACCTCCCGGCCTCCGGAAATCCCTGCCTGGGAACCCCTCAGCCCGGACCAGAAACGGGTGTTCGCCCGCATGCAGGAAGCTTACGCGGCCTACCTGGCCCACACCGATCATGAAATCGGCCGGGTCATCGGCGCCATCGACCAACTGGGAAGGCTGGACAATACTCTGGTCATCTATATCGTGGGGGACAACGGCCCCAGCGCCGAGGGCACCCTGCAGGGCACCCTGAACGAGGTGGCCGCCGCGGGCAACGGCATCATCGAGCCCCTGGAGGTCCTGCTCAAGCGGATTGACGAGATCGGCGGTCCCAACACCGTGGGCCATTACCCGGTGGGGTGGGCCTGGGCCGGCTCCTCCCCCCTCAAGTGGGTCAAGCAGGTGGCCTCTCACTTCGGCGGGGTGCGCAATCCCATGGTGATCTCCTGGCCCAAGGGGATCCAGGAAAAAGACGGGCTGCGCCCCCAGTTCCATCACGCCATTGACGTGGTGCCCACCATCCTCGAGGCCGCCGGCATCCCCGCGCCCACCATGGTGAACGGGGTGAAGCAAAAGCCCATGGAAGGAGTGAGCCTGGCCTACACCTTCAGCCCGGGCCAAGCCCGGGCCAAGAGCCGCCACCTGACCCAGTATTTCGAAATGTTCGGTAACCGGGGCATCTATCATGACGGCTGGATGGCCAGCACCCGCCACGGGCGGCTCCCCTGGCAAACCGTGGGTCATGGCACCGGCGACTTCGACGACGATAAGTGGGAACTGTATAACGTGCAGGAGGATTTCAGCCAGGCCAACGACCTCGCGGCCCAGCATCCCCAAAAGCTCAAGCAACTCCAGGCTCTCTTTATGGGGGAAGCTAAGAAGTACAACGTGCTGCCCCTGGACGACCGGTTTGCCGAGCGGGCCATCGCGGCCCGGCCCAGTCTCACCGCGGGCCGCAACTCCCTGACCTATTATCCCGGCGCGGTGCGTCTGCCGGGCGCGTGTTCCCCCAACCTCCTGAACAAGTCCTACAGCATCACCGCCCAGGTGGACAATCCCGACGGCAAAGCCGAAGGGATGTTGGCGACCTATGGCGGCAAGTTCGGCGGCTACGGCTTCTTTATCCAGAACGGCAAACCCACCTTTGTGTACAACTGGGGAGACAGCGCCCGGTACACCATCACCTCCGCGGAGCCTTTGCCCCAGGGCAAGTCCACCGTCCGCTTCGACTTCGCCTACGATGGCGGGAAGATGGGAGCCGGGGGCGCCGGCGCCATCTTCATCAATGACCGGAAGGTGGCAGAAGGCCGCATCGACCGCACCGTGATGGTGGGCTTCACTTTCGACGAAACCTTTGATGTGGGAGAAGACACCGGCACCCCCGTGGGGGATTACAAAATACCCTTCCGCTTCACCGGCAAACTGGAGAAGCTGACCTTTGATTTAAAGCCGTAAAGCCCGTAAAGCGCTCTGGGTGATGTGGAACAGCCCCCCCGGCTGCAAGGATAAGCTGCCTCCGGTCAACGCCTTCTGGTCCTTGACCATGTATGGGGCGGACAGCTTCCTGGTCCCCAACCCCCTGGGGCGCTGCGCCCTGGGAGACCGGTATAACCTGAAATACAACGCCGACGGCTCCCTGGACCTGTTTCTGCAAAATCAATCTCCGGGCCCGGACCAGGAGTCCAACTGGCTACCCCCCCCCGGCAGATGACTTTAACGTCACCCTGCGGCTCTACTGGCCGCAGAAAGAGGTCCTGGAGGGCGCCTGGACGCCGCCGGCCATCAGGCGGGTGGAGTAGCCCAGGCTTTCCAGGTTTTGCGGCCTGGAACTTTTCGTAATAAAATAAACTGGGGTGCCGTGCGCCCTTACATATCGAAAACGGAAAACCGAGAGACCCCCAAATGCGCCGCTGGTTTCGCCGAAAAGATAAAGACCGGGAACGGTCGGAAGAAGAAGAGCTGGCCCGGGAGGAGGGCGAAGCTCCCGAGGAGGCCGAGGAATCAGAGGAGGCCGCCGAAGAGCCCGGGGAGGCCTTGAAGGAGCCGTTGCCTCAAGAGGTATCGGTGGAGGAAGCCCCTCCCGCGGCCCCGGAAGTCCGTC
Source organism: Deltaproteobacteria bacterium (assembly GCA_016874945.1). Classification (GTDB taxonomy): domain Bacteria; phylum Desulfobacterota; class Desulfobaccia; order Desulfobaccales; family 0-14-0-80-60-11; genus VGSO01. The sequence goes on along the minus strand of VGSO01000042.1, from coordinate 6,501 downwards.
CGGGCTTTTTCCGCCGAATGTTCGGACCAAAAGCTCCGGAAGAAAGCCTCCCGCCCCCGGAACTTACGGCTCTTCCCGAAGGCCAACCCCCGCCGGCTCCGGAACCCCCCCTGGAAATATCGCCGGAAGAGCCGGCGGTGGTTAGTTTAGACGCCGCTACCCTTGTTGAGGCTTCTGAAGCAGAAATAATTCCGGAGACCCCCGAATCTCCCGAAGCCGCCCGCAAGGGCCTGTTCCGCCGCTTACGGGAGCGGCTTAACCGCACCCGGGAGGCCCTGGCCGGAGGACTGGACCGTCTCTTTGCCGGCCGCAAGGTTATAGATGAAGCCCTGCTGGAAGAGCTGGAGGAGTTGCTCATCACCGCGGATTTGGGGGTGGACACCACCCTCCAGCTCATCCAGGGTATCCGGGGCCGGGTCAAGCGCCGGGAACTGGGGGAGGTGGAGCGCTTAAAAGCCGCGCTCCATGAAGAAATGGTGGCCCTCCTGCAGGGGCCTCCTCCCCAGGAAATCACTTCCCGGCCCCGGGTGGTGCTCGTGGTGGGGGTGAATGGGGTGGGCAAGACCACTACCATCGCCAAACTGGCCCACCAGGACCGACGCCGGGGACTGACCCCGCTGCTCATCGCCGCGGACACCTTCCGGGCCGCGGCGGTGGAGCAGTTGGAAATCTGGGGGGAGCGGGCGGGTGCCCAGGTAGTGAAGCAGAAGCATGGGGCCGACCCCGCCGCGGTGGTTTTCGACGGGCTGGCCGCGGCCCTGGCCCGGGGCGCGGACACGGTGTACATCGACACCGCGGGGCGGCTGCAAACCAAAGTAAACCTCATGGAGGAGCTGAAAAAGATCCACCGCACCGCGGCCAAGAAGCTCCCCGGCGCGCCCCACGAGACCTTCCTGGTCCTGGACGCCACCACCGGCCAGAACGCCTTGAGCCAAGCCCGGCTGTTTCATGAGGCCGTGGGGCTCACCGGGGTCATACTTACCAAGATGGACGGCACCGCCAAGGGCGGAGTGGCCCTGGCGGTGGCCCATGAGACCGGCATCCCCTTGCGATACCTGGGAGTGGGAGAAGCTATGGAAGATCTTCGTCCCTTTGACGCTGAGGCCTTCGTGGCCGCAGTTCTGGGGGAGGGAGAATAAGGCGGGAAAAGGGGAAAAGGCGGCAGGGGGAAAAGCACCTATTTCTTTAAAGCAAAACACCCATTCTTAATCCATGAACCTGAAACCCGCCATATCCTTTCTCCGCTCTCGAGAATTTAGATTTTACTGGCTGCCGCCCCTGTTGCTGGTAGCCGGCATCATGGCGCTCGCCAGTGATTGGGGTTCTTCCCAAATGACCAGTTTCTTTATCTGGTTTTTTCTCGAGAAGCACTTTTCCCCTGCCCAACTGAAGCAGATCAATCTTTATCTACGCATCGCCGGACACATATTGGCCTACGGTTGCCTCTATATGCTGTGGGATCGCGCCTTTGGGGAGCACCTGGGCTACACTCGTTGGCGGAGTGTTCTCTGGTCCCTGGGATTATGCCTGGCGGTTTCTCTAATGGATGAAGGCCGCCAATACCTGGCGCCCACCCGGACCGGTTCTCTTAGGGATGTGGGTCTGGATACGGCGTCGGCTTCTTTAGCGGCCTTTTTCTCATATCTTTCGCGGGCCCGTCAAGTTCGCCGAAAATCTTCACCTTGAGTGTTATATCTTTAGACCATTTTCTTGTGGGGGCCGACCAGGTGCGCGCCCGGCACACCCAGGCCGCTCTTCAATAAGAAAAAATTATAAGACCAAAATGGGAAGGAGGTTCGCCCATACCCTTTGCCCTTCCCTTGAAATATCCGAAATGTTAATATATTTTTCATTAGATACCGGGAATTCTTAAAGGCGTAGGGTTTATAGGGGTTGCCCCAAGTAATTTCCCCGTAGGGGCGCGGCGAGCCGTGCCCAAGGTGCAGGGGCACAGCACGCTGTGCCCCTACGTCAAAAAACCATCGGAAAAAACTTTTGGCAATCGCTATATATAAGAATTTTGACGCTACAGCATTGGCAAAGGAAATGATGCAGACTCTTGCCCGCCCCGGGCGAATTTTTTTGTTCATGGCGTTCCTGGGCTTCGGCCTGGGCGCGGCGCTTTTTCCCACCCCCCCGGGGGTTGCCGCAGACCTCTTCGACCAGGTGGTGGAACATAAGCTGGCCAACGGCCTCAAGGTGCTGCTCCTCAAGGAAAGCCGGGCTCCCATCATCAGCGTCCAGGTGTGGTACCGGGTGGGGTCCCGGAATGAAGAGCTGGGCAAGACCGGTCTTTCCCACCTCGCCGAGCACCTGATGTTCAAAGGCACCGCCAAGTACGGCCCCAAGGTCTTTTCCCGGCTGGTGCAGAAAGCCGGCGGCCAGGACAACGCCTTCACCAGCCGGGACTATACCGCGTACTTTCAGAACGGCCCCAAAACAGAACTGAAGCGCTGGCTGGAGATGGAGGCGGACCGCATGCAGGGCCTCCAGGTGGACGAAGAAGCCTTCCGCACCGAACAGCAGGTGGTGGTGGAAGAACGCCGCATGCGAACCGAAGACGACCCGGTAAGCTTCCTGATGGAAGAGACCATGGCCGCGGCTTTCAAGGCCCATCCCTACCAGTGGCCGGTCATCGGCTGGTTCCATGACATTAACAGCCTCACCCGGGATGACTTTCTCAAGTATTACCGGCGGTTTTACATTCCCAATAATAGCACCGTGGTGGTGGTGGGCGACATCGACACCCCGGAGGCCCTGAAGGCGGTTCAAGCCGCGTTCGGCTCCATCCCGGCGGGGCCGGAGCCTCCCAAGGTGACGGCCCAGGAACCCCGGCAGTACGGAGAGCGCCGGGTGGTGGTGCACCGGGAGGCCCAACTCCCCTTTGTCCTGATGGTTTATCACGTTCCCAACTGGCAGGAGGCGGATGCCTATCCCCTGGAGATGTTGAACCGCATACTCTCCCAGGGCCGCAGTTCCCGGATTTACCACCATCTGGTGTACCAGAAGCGCCTGGCCTTGTCCGCGGGCGCGGATTATGCCTTTGATACGGCGGATCCCACGGCTTTCACCCTGTATGCCCAGCCCCTGCCGGGAAAGACCGCAGAGCAACTGGAAGAGGGGTTGGAGGCGGAGATCGAAAAGCTGCAAAGGGAGTTGGCGCCTGAGAAAGAGTTGACCAAGGCCAAGAACCAGATCCAATCCCAGTTTTACATGTCCCTGGACTCCCTCTTTTTCCGGGGCATGCTTTTGGGCCGCCTGGAAACCGTGGCCCAGTGGCAATTGATTAAAATTTTTATCCCCAAGATGATGCAGGTCACCGCCGAGGACGTGCGCCGGGTGGCGAAGAAATATCTGGTGCCGGAAAATCGCACCGTGGGTGTTCTTTCCCCCATCAAGACGGAGAAAACCAGAGCGGAGCGCTACCGCCCCGGAGGGACCATTGAGTAGGTTTTCGGTTTTCGGTTTTCGGTTTTCGGCAAAAAACCGGCGCTGCCAAATAATGGCGGCGGCGGTTTTAGGGATAATCGTCTTTGCAGTCTTCCCCGCTTGGGGGGGCGACCCTCCCAAGGTCCTGGGGACTAAGCAGACCCTGCCCAACGGGCTGGTGTGGCTCCATTCCCAACAGAGCGGGCTCCCCCTGGTCACCATGCAATTGCTGGTGAAAGCCGGGGTGCTGCAGGAGCCGGCGGCCAAGGCCGGGCTGGCCAATCTCACAGCCCAGCTGTTGCTGAGCGGCACCCAAAAAAGAAGTGCGGCCCAAGTGGCCCAGGAACTGGATTTCTTGGGAGCGCGCCTCAGGGCCGCGGGGGGCGATGACTTTGCCACGGTGAGCCTCACGGTGGTGAAAAAGGATCTAGCCCAGGGATTGGAGTTGCTGAAAGACGTGCTCTTCAATCCGGCCTTCGCTCCCGCCGAAGTGAAGCGCACCGTGGCCCAAATCCACGGGTCTCTGGAGGCTGACGAAGACGAGCCGGGGGTGGTGGCCAGCCGGAGCTTTGCCCGGCAACTCTACGGGCCTTTCCCCTATGGGCGTCCGGTCAAGGGCGCCCCGGAGGGCTTGCGCGCCATCACGCCCAAGGACCTCAAAGACTTTCACCGGCGCTTTTACCGGCCTAATAACTCGCTTCTCAGCGTGGCCGGCGATCTGACTCTGGAGGAAGCCCAGCGCTGGGTGGCCCAGACCTTCGGCTCCTGGCGTCCAGAGACGGGGCCCGCTCCCGCACTGCCGCCCATCCCGGCGCTTGACAAAAGCAAAGTAACGGTAATTAATAAAGATATCAGCCAGGCCAACATCGTCCTGGGCAACCTGGGCCTGGCCCGGAGCAACCCCGATTTTTACGCGGTGCAGGTCATGAACTATATCTTCGGGGGGGGCGGCTTTTCTTCCCGCCTCGTGGAACATATCCGGGAAAAGCGGGGTCTGGCCTATCACGTGAGGAGCGATTTCAGCCCCGGGCTGGAGCCGGGGCCATTTGTGGTCACCCTGGAGACCAAGAACCCCAGCGCCCGGGAGGCGGTGGACCTGGTCCTGGGGGAAATGGCCCGCATGCGCAACGAACCGGTGGCCGCCCAGGAGCTGGAGGCCGCCAAGTCTTATTTAATCGGCAGTTTTCCCCGGAAAATGGATTCCTTGGACAAGCGGGCCGGGCTGATGGCCTATGTGGAGTTTTACGGCCTGGGACTGGGCTACCCCTGGCGCTTTCCCGATCTCATCCAGGGGCTGACCGCCGCCGACATCCAACTCGCAGCCCAGAAATATCTTCACCCGGATAAATATCTGCTGGTGGTGGTGGGCAAGCAATCTGAAATGCCTTCCCTAACCGGTCTAACTCCGGGGGGGAAAGAGGAGAAACAGGATGAACCTAAGAAATCTGGCAATTAGTCTGTTTTTGGTATTGGGATTATTGGGGCTGGAAACCGGAATGCCGGTGGTGGGAGCGGTTCCCGGCCAGGCCGCGGCGGCCCCGGAGAGTTTCGCCGACCTGGCTAAGAAGGTTTCCCCCGCAGTGGTCAACATCAGCACCGAAAAGACCATCAAAGGGGGGGGCCGCAGTCGCATGAAGGACTTCATGGGGCCTTTCGGGGAACGCCAGCCTTCTCCCTTCGGACCGGAAGACCCTTTCAAGGATTTTTTTGACAAGTTTTTCGGGGACATGCCCAAGAGCTTCAAACACCGCAGCCTGGGTTCGGGCTTTATCATCGACCCCAAAGGCGTTTGCATCACCAATAACCATGTAGTGGAAGGCGCGGACAAGATCAAGGTGAAGCTGGTGGGGGGCAAGGAATACCAGGCCTCGGTCAAAGGCCGGGACCCCAAGACCGACCTGGCCATCATTCAAATCGCCGATCCGCCCAAAGACTTGCCCTATCTCACCCTGGGGGACTCGGACGCCATCCAGGTGGGGGACTGGATCGTGGCAGTGGGCAATCCCTTCGGTCTGAGCCACACCGTGACCCAGGGAATCATCAGCGCCAAGGGGCGGGTTATCGGCGCCGGACCTTATGACAATTTCCTCCAGACCGACGCTTCTATCAATCCCGGGAATTCCGGGGGCCCTCTGGTCAATCTAAAGGGCGAAGTGGTGGGCATCAGCACTGCCATCGTAGCCACCGGCCAGGGCATCGGGTTTGCTATCCCCAGCAACATGGCCAAAAGCATCATCCCCCAACTGCAAGAAAAGGGGAAGGTGACCCGGGGCATGCTGGGGGTGCAGGTGCAGAACGTCACCCCGGAACTGGCCAAGTCTTTCGGGATGTCGGAACCCATGGGCGCCCTGGTGGCTGAAGTCAACTCTGGCACCCCGGCGGAAAAAGCGGGTATCAAACGGGGAGACATCATCATCGAATTCAACGGCCACAAGATTCATGAAATGAACGAGCTGCCCCGGCTGGTGGCGGAGACCGCCCCGGGCGCAGCGGCCACCCTCAAGCTCCTCCGGGAAGGCAAGGAGCAGACCATTAAGCTGACGGTTACCGAGCTTACCGAAGAAAAAACGGCCCAGGCTCCGGGAGAAGAGGGGGAGGAAAGTCCCCTGGGCTTGGTGGTTAAAGACCTGACCCCGGATTTGGCCAAGCGGTTCCGCCTGAAAGAAACCCAGGGAGCCCTCGTAGTGGGGGTGGAGCAGGGAAGCGCGGCCGCGGATGCGGGCCTGCGCCCCGGTGACCTGATTATGGAAATCAGCGGCAAACCGGTGCCCAATCTCAAAACTTACCAGAATATCATCGGCAGCCTGGAGAAGGGGACCTTCGCCCGGTTCCTCATCAAGCGGGGCGGCCGCACCCTGTACCATACGGTGGAGGTTCCTCAGTAAGCAGTGAGCAGGTGGCAGTAAGCAGTGGAACTGCTGGGCGTTGACTGATTGTTGGGGCGAATAACAATGAAATAAGTTTAGCCCCGGAAGATATACTTAATCCGGAAATGCAAAAGGGCGGGATTTCCCCGCCCTTTCCTTTGCGTTCCCACCACTGCTTACTGCTCACTTCCCCTAATCCCTCTTA